>JALRKU010000261.1 GCA_023254755.1 Aeromicrobium sp.
CCGAAATACTCGGACCAACACCCCAGTCACCTCCACTCCCCCAGCCGCCGCCAATGCCAATACCGACGCCGACACCCGTCCTTTTTGCCGGCTCGACGCCGCGCAGGTGCCGTGGGACGTCACGCCGGGCGTGCCCGCCTACGCGGCCGCCGCGGCGCTGCTCGGCACCGAGCTGACCGTGCCCGAGGTCGCTCAGTCCGTCGTGCTCACGCGCACGCAGGCCCGGTCGACCGCGATGCCGAGCGGTGAGCGACTCGCGGCCTTCGCGGCCACCGGCGCGACCCTGGTGCTGCACCTCGCGATCACCCGCACGCGCGAGCTCGCCGCCGAGCTCGCCGAGCACTACGGCGCCGACTGCCCCGCCGCCGCGGTGTTCCGGGCCTCGCAGCCCGACCAGCTGGTGCTGCGAGGAACGCTCGCCGACCTCGCGGACCAGGTCGAGTCGGCCGGGCTGAGGCAGGCGGCGGTGATCCTCGTCGGACCCGCACTCGCCCGGCGTGGCGACGTCGAGTCGTTCCTGTACTCCGCCCACCGCGACCGCTCGTCGAAGCGGCGCTGACGTGGCGCCGCTGCGCCTCTCGTTCTCGCGCGACGTCCGGGCGGCGCGGCTGATCAGTGCGGCCTGCCTCGCGGTGGGCGTCGCCGCGCTGGTGTGGGTGCTGGCCGGCGATCCCTCGGCCGACGGCAACGGGACCGCGGGGGTCGTGGCCGCGTGGTGCGCCGCGGGCTTCTTCGGACTCTTCGGCGCGTTCGGACTGCTGTCGCTGCGTCGGTCGAGCCACGCGTCGCTGACGATCGACTCGACCGGGATCACGACCACCACCGGCCGGGGCACGATCGTCCTGTCGTGGCCCGAGCTGTCCGCCGTGGACCTGTGGGTCGACGTGCGCCGCGCGCCGCCGCCGCACCTGGTCGAGCCGAAGGGCTGCGCACCACGATCCGCATCGCGGTCCGGCTCGCTCCGCTGAACCCGGGCTTCGCCGGACGGGCCGACGTGCGGCTCCTGCGACCCTGCTTGCGCGCGCCGTTCGAGCGGGAGATCGGACTGCCCCCGCCGGTGCTGTCCGACGGCGAGAAGCTCGACGTGGTCGACCAGGTCGACGCGGCGCTGTCGGCCTTCGGCCGGTCGGTCTACCGGGGCGTCACGCGTCCCTGACGCGAGGAACCCGAGCGGTCAGGACAGGACCGCGCGCCCGGCGGCGACCAGGTCGTCGTGGACGGCCTGCGGGTCGCGGCCCACGTAGCCCGCGACCATCGCGCCGTCACGGAGCATCATGAGCCGCTCGGCGCGCAGCGCAGGGTCGCTGAGCCCGAGGGCGCGGACGGCGTCGGTCGCCCGGGCGACGAGCCAGGCGCGGTGCTCCGCGACGACGGCACGGCCCGGATGGTCGGGGTCGGACAGCTCGGCGGCGGCGTTGATGAAGGGGCAGCCGCGGAAGCCCGGCGCGCACGTGACGGCCGAGATGCCCTGCGCGTAGCCCCGCAGCACGGCGGCGGGATCGGCCGGGTCGATGGTCGCCGTCACCTGGTCGCGCTCGCGCTCGGCGGCGTGCTCCAGGTAGGCCACGACCAGGGCGTCCTTGGTGGGGAAGTGGCGGTAGAACGTCACCTTCGACACCCCGGCCTCGGCGATGAGCTTGTCGGCGCTCGCGGCACGGATGCCGTCGGCGTAGTACTGGTGCGCGGCGGCGTCGAGGATGCGCTCGCGGGCGCCGGTGGTGGTGGGCACGAGCAGGCTCCTCTCGTCGTCGGGCCGGGTGTTGTGCTGCCGAGTATGACGCGCTACGTTGTAGACGTACTAGTTAGTCTACATCGAGATAGTCTGCATCGAGTCGAGCGAGGACACCATGCCCGAGAAGGTCCTGTACACCGCATCCGTCATCTCCACCGGAGACGGCCGCAACGGCCACGTCCGCAGCAGCGACGGACTCGTCGACACCGACGTGCGCATGCCCGAGGGACTGGGTGGGCCGGGTGGCGCCACCAACCCCGAGCAGCTCTTCGCCGCCGGCTACGCCGCCTGCTTCCACTCCGCGCTCAAGGCCACCGCCAAGCAGCACGGCGTCGACCTGACCGACTCCGCCGTCACGGCCGAGGTCGGCATCGGCCCCAACGGGCAGGGCGGCTTCGAGCTGGTCGCGACGCTCAACGTCGAGATCAGCGGCGCCACCCCCGAGGAGGCCCAGAAGGCCGTCGACCTGGCCCACCAGGTCTGCCCCTACTCCAACGCCACCCGCGGCAACCTCGACGTCACGATCAACGTCGAGACCGCCTGACGCCGGCCGCGTCTCCGCGATCCGTGACGACGCCCGCGTCGGGCTACCTCACGAATCGCGGGGACCAGACCTGGCC
Organism: Aeromicrobium sp.; assembly: GCA_023254755.1. GTDB lineage: Bacteria > Actinomycetota > Actinomycetes > Propionibacteriales > Nocardioidaceae > Aeromicrobium. Next base: position 2,353 of record JALRKU010000261.1, read on the forward strand.
CGTCGGCGTGGTGCGGGTGCTCTCGCTGCCGATGATCAGCAGGCACTTCATGTCGATCGAGTCGGGATCGAGGTCCGCGAGCGTCGTGACGGTGAGCGACTCCTCGGCGCGGCCCACGTCGCGGCCCACGACCACGACGGTGTCGGGTGACCTCTCCTCCAGCAGGATGCGTCGCAGGTCCGCCACCTGCGTGGTGCGCGACCGCGACCGGGGGTTGTAGACCGCGAGGACCAGGTCGGCCTGGGCGATCGCGCGGACGCGCCGCTCGACGACCTCCCACGGCTTGAGCCGGTCGGACAGGCTCAGCACCGCGAAGTCGGCGCCGACCGGTGCGCCGGCCCGGGCGGCGACGGCCTGCACCGCCGACACCCCGGGAAGCACCCGCACCGCGACGTCGTCGAAGCCGCCGGACTCGGCGGCCTCGAACACCGCCGACGCCATGCCGAACACGCCGGCGTCGCCGCCCGAGACGACCGCCACCCGCTCGCCGGAGCGCGCCAGCTCGAGGGCGAACGTCGCACGGTCGACCTCGACCGTGTTGCCGGACGCGTGGCGCTGCAGTCCCGCGCGCTGCGGGACCCGGTCGACGTACGGCGCGTAGCCGACGACGTGGTCGACCGACGCCAGCGCCTCGGAAGCCTCGGGGGTCAGCCAGCGATCGGGACCGGGTCCCAGGCCGACCACGAGCAGCTCGCGGTCCGTCGGGTTCGGCGCGACCTGCTCGACGGGCTCGGGCACCGCACGGGTTCGCGGGTCGTCACCCGGCACCACGACGAGGGAGAAGTAGGGGACCGACGACGCGTCGACCTCGGCGACGGGCAGCCATCGCTGCTCGGCCATCGAGGCCCGCTCGACGTAGAGCGCGCGGTCCAGCTTCCCGGCCTGGCGCAGCGCCTCGACGACGCCGGGGAACGTGCGCCCCAGCTTCATGACGATCGCGGCGTCGGTGTCGGCCAGGCGGCGGGCCAGCTCGGGCACCGGCAGCGTGCCGGGCAGCACCGTGAGCACGCCGGTCTGCTTGACCAGCGGCACCGCGGCGGCCGCCGTCGCCGCCGCGAACGCCGGGACGCCTGGCACGACCTCGGTCTCGAACCGCTCCGACAGCAGCTCGTGCACGTACATGTACGAGCCGTAGAACAGCGGGTCGCCCTCGGCCAGCACGACCACGTCGCGCCCCGCCTCCAGGTGCGCGCCCAGACGCTCGGTGCACTCGGCGTAGAAGTCGGCCATCGCGCCGGCGTAGCCGCCCGGGTGATCCGTCGTGCCGGTCGTCACCGGGTACTGCAGGACCTCCTCGACGACGCCCTCGGGGAACAGGTGCGCCGCGATCCGCCGCGCGTTCGAGCTCTTGCCGACGCCCTGGTGGTACGCGATCACGTCGGCCGCGTCGATCAGTCGCGCCGCCTTCAGCGTGATGAGCTCCGGATCGCCCGGCCCCACCCCGACCCCGTGCAGCCGCCCGCTCACGCGCTCACCCCAGGCCCGAGAATTGCGCGCTGAGGCACCGAATCGATCGGCGACACGGTGCAGGGGTGCGCACATCGTGCGCGACGGTGACCGCGGGCCCGCTGGCCGTTCGCTGCGCTCACTCTCGCTCCTGGGCCAGGGCGTTGAGGGCGGAGGCGGCCATGGCGGAGCCGCCGCGGCGGCCGCGGACCGTCACGAACGGGACGTCGATGCCGTGGTCGGCCGCGAACGAGGCGAGGGCGTCCTTGGACTCCGCAGCGCCGATGAAGCCCACCGGCACGCCGACGATCGCGGCGGGGCGCGGCGCGCCGGCGACCAGCATCTCCAGCAGGTGGAACAGGGCCGTGGGGGCGTTGCCGATCGCGACGACCGAGCCCTCGAGCCGGTCCTCCAGCAGCGACATCGCCGCAGCCGACCGCGTCGTGCCCATCTCCCGTGCCAGCGCCGGGACGCGCTCGTCGCGCAGCAGGCACACGACGTCGTTGTCCTTGGGCAGACGTGCTCGGGTGACGCCCGAGGCGACCATGTTCGCGTCGGTCAGGATTGGGGCGCCCGCCTCCAGCGCGCCCCGCGCCGCCGCGACCAGACCCGGGTGGATCACCAGGTCGCGGGTCAGGTCGGTCTGGCCCGTGCCGTGGATCATGCGCACCGCGACCTTCTCGGCGTCGGCCGGGATCGCCGACAGGTCGGACTCGGCACGGATCGTCGAGAACGAGTCGACGTAGATCGCGGGCCCGTCGTCGACGTAGTCGTACAGCTTCGGCGGTCGCTCCAACTCAGCTCTCCAGATCGGGCAGCAGCAGGCTGCGCCACGGCGTCACGACGACCTCAGCGGCCGCGCGGTCCAGGATCGGCTCCGCGCGCTCGCGCGTGAGCACGCCGTCCTCGACGGCCACATGGTCGCAGGTGCGGCCGTCGTCCTGGACCAGCGGGCCGTGGTGCGGAGGCTCCGACGCGACCTGGGTCAGCGGGTCACGGCCGTGCGGTCCGTCGAGCAGCTCGACGCCTCGCCCGGCCAGCTCGTCGACGTGCCACGCCGCGTGGTCACCCTGTCCGCGGACCGCCAGGAAGCGTCGGGCCAGCGCGAGCAGAGTAGGCGCCGCGTGGTTGAGCGGCACGACCTCGCCCCACCGCTCGGACCCGACGCGCACCTGGGCCTCGGTCGCCGACAGCGCCACGACACCCAGGTCGACGTCGCGGTCGACCAGGTCGCCCCGCCCGTCGTCGAGGACGAACAGGAAGCGCCCCGCCAGGCCCGCGAAGACGGGGTCGGCGCAAAGTCGCTCGTCGAGGTCGTGCACGACGTGCCGCAGATCGGCGCGGCCGCCGACCCGGCCCGTGAGCGGCGACGCCATGAGGTTGCGCACCAGCTCGTGCGTGGGGCTCGGCAGCAGGCCGAGCTCGGTGACGGCGTCGACGAGTCCCTGCGGCACGCAGGGCCGGCCGCCGTCTGCCGCGTCGTGCGCGATGCCCCGCAGCTGCAGGTTGGTGCGCTTGGTCAGCAGCACCGTGCCGTCGCCCCACTCCTCGGCCACGTCGAGCAGACCGCGGAGCGCGGCGGTCGGGATCGACCCCCCGGCGAGGCGCAGCCGCACGATCGCGCCGTCGTCGGCGATCCAGGGGCGCAGGACCCCCGGGCAGCGGTCGGCGGACGTTCGGCTCACGTCCTGCATGGTCCCACGGCTCAGCCGACGACGACCTCGGCGATCGTCGCGGCGTGGTCCGACACGATCGAGAAGTGGTCGGCGTCGAGCTCGTGCAGCGTCGTCGGCCACCCCGCGTCGTTCCACTGCCGGTGCGTCGCGTGGACCTCGTCGATCGGCGTCAGGTCGTCGCGCAGGCCGGTGACGAACGCGACGGTCGTGTCGCGCTCGACCCGCGCCGGTGCCGGCCCGAGGGCCCGGCCGCTGATCGGGTCGGTGCGCGGGAACGGCGCGGCCGCGACGCACACGACCCGACCGAAGCCGATGCCGAGTCGCCGCTGGTTGACGCACAGGCTCGCGGCGGCGATGCCGCCGAGCGACCAGCCGACGAGAGTGAGGGCGTCGGGCTCGTCGCTGGTCTCCCGTGCCTCGCGGAGCGAGGTCAGCAGCGCCGCTCTGCCTCCGTCGTCGGCCGTCGCGTCCCAGTCCGGGACCACCGCCCGACGTCCTCGGAACGCGACCTCCTCGGCCAGGGGCAGCAGCGCGGTGCTCTCGCGGGGGCCACGACCGTGCCAGAGCAGCACGGTCGGTCCCGTGCCGAGCTGGTGGGTCGATGAGGTCATGACGTCAGTCTGGCCGTCGCGCCGGGGCGCCGCCGAGCGGCCTGCGTCAGCACGCGGCAGCGCTCGACGGTCGCCGGGGTCCGGGCCGCGTCAGCGGCGGACGTAGCCGCGGCGCACCGTGCGGTCGAGGATGCCGAGCGTCCCGCCGAGGTTGGTCTCCGAGACGACCGGGAAGATCCCGGAGTCCTTCCACTCCGGGCTCGCGGTCGACCAGTCGTAGATCGAGGTGACGAGGGTGCCGCCGTCCTGCGGCTCCAGCCGGTAGCCGTAGCGGTGCCCGATGCCCGGCTTGACCCGGCCGACGACGGACCACGTGATCAGCCGGTCGCGCTCGAGCTCCTCGATGGTCACGGTCACGTCGTACTTGCCGTAGTCGGGGATGTCGTTGAGCGACTCGCGGTCCATGTGCACCACGAAGGTGTCACCCACGGCCGCGACGACCTCGCCGTCGGCGTCCTGGAGCATGCCGGAGGCGTCGATGGCGACGTGGCCCTGCGGATCGCAGAGCAGCGCGAAGATGTCGCCCGCCGGTGCGGCGATGAACCGCTGGACCTCGAGTCGTTCGCCCATGGGTCCATTCTGTCCACGGCGTCGGCGTCGTGCGAGGTCGCAGGTAGGCTGAGCCCGTCCGCGAGGGCAGGAACCCGGTGCGACTCCGGGGCGGTTCCGCCACTGTGAAGCCTGATCGAGGCCAGCCAGACACTCCCCGCGCGACGCCGTCCAGACCCAGGGGCGAGAACCCCGGAAGGATCACGATGACCCGCATCGCACTGCTGTCCACGTCCGACACCGACCTGCTGTCGGCGCGCGCCAGCGGCGCCGACTACCTGTACGCCAACCCGGCCAAGCCGGGGCACACCGAGATGGCCGAGGCCATCGAGGCCGCCGACCTGGTCGTGGCCCGCATCCTGGGCTCGCCACAGGACCTGTGCGTCGGATTCGACCGCATCAAGGCCACGGGCAAGCCGATGGTCGTGCTCGGCGGCGAGCAGGCGCCGAGCGCCGAGCTGATGGAGCAGTCCACCGTGCCCATCGGCATCGCCGCCGACGCGCACGTCTACCTCGCCGAGGGCGGGCCGGCCAACCTCGCGCAGCTGCACGCCTTCCTGTCCGACACGATCCTGCTGACCGGCGAGGGGTTCGAGCCGCCGGTGCGGCTTCCCGACTGGGGCCTGGCGGCGCGGCCGGAGGTCGCGGGCAAGGAGAGGGCCGCGCGGATCGGCGTCCTGTACTACCGGGCGCACGAGGCGTCGGGCAACAGCGGCTTCGCGCATGCGCTGGCCGACGCGATCGACGCGATCCCCGACGCGGTCGGGGTGCCGATCTACTCCTCGTCGCTGCGCGCCGCGTCCGACGAGCTGTTCGCCGAGCTCGCGAACCTCGACGCCCTGATCGTCACGGTGCTCGCGGCCGGCGGCACCAAGCCCGGCACGGTCAGCGCCGGCGGCGACGACGAGTCGTGGGACGTCGAGCGGCTCAAGGCACTGGACATCCCGATCCTGCAGGGCCTCAGCCTCACGTCGAGCCGCGAGGAGTGGTTGGAGTCCGACGACGGCGTCACGCCGCTCGACTCGGCCAACCAGATCGCGATCCCGGAGTTCGACGGTCGCATCATCACGGCGCCGTTCTCGTTCAAGGAGGTCGACGAGGACGGCCTGCCGCGCTACGTCGCCGACCCCGAGCGGAGCGCCCGCGTCGCCGGCATCGCCGCGGCCCACGCCCGTCTGCGCCACACGCCGCCGGCCGAGCGCAAGGTCGTGCTCATGCTGTCGGCCTACCCGACCAAGCACAGCCGCGTCGGCAACGCGGTCGGCCTCGACACCCCGGCGTCGACCATCCGGCTGCTCCGCGCGATGCGCGACGCCGGCTACGACCTCGGCGAGCCCGGCCAGATCCCGGGTCTGGAGCTCGACGACCTCACCGAGGCCGGTGACGCGCTGATCCACGCACTCATCGACGCCGGTGGTCAGGACGAGGAGTGGCTGACCCACGTGCAGCTGACCGAGAGCCACGTGCGCATCCCGGCCGCGCGCTACGCCGAGTGGTTCGCGGGCTTCGACCCGGACCTGCAGGACGCGATGCTCGAGGCCTGGGGCCCGGCGCCCGGCAGGCTCTTCGTCAACGAGCGCGACGAGATCGTGCTCGCCACGATCCGTGCCGGGAACGTCGTGCTGATGATCCAGCCGCCCCGCGGCTACGGCGAGAACCCGGTCGCGATCTACCACGACCCCGACATGGCGCCCTCGCACCACTACCTCGGCGCCTACCGCTGGGTCGAGACCAGCTCTGATGAAGGTGGGTTTGGCGCGCACGCAGTCGTCCACCTAGGCAAGCACGGCTCGATGGAGTGGCTGCCGGGCAAGAACGCCGCGCTGTCCGCGTCGTGCGGCACCGACGCCGCCATCGGCAACCTGCCGCTGATCTACCCGGTCCTCGTCAACGACCCGGGCGAGGGGGCGCAGGCCAAGCGTCGCGCGCACGCCACGATCGTCGACCACCTCATCCCGCCCATGGCGCGGGCCGAGAGCTACGGCGACATCGCCCAGCTG
>JALRKU010000262.1 GCA_023254755.1 Aeromicrobium sp.
GTGGCAGCTGCTCGTCGAGCGGGTGCTCGCGCAGGTCGACGCCGAGCATCTGCGAGAGCTGGCTCAGGGCGTACTGCGGTGCGATGAGTCGCGTGAACTCGTCCTCGAGCTCGTCGGCCTCGGCCTGCGTCGGCGCGATGAACGGCACCAGGCCCGGCAGGATCGCGAGCTCGTCGGCGGAGCGTCCGTGGCCGGCGACCCGGGCCTTGAGGTCCCGGTAGAAGTCGCGGCCGTCCTCGATCGTGCGCTGCGCCGTGAACACGGCCTCGGCGTACTTGGCGGCGAAGTCCTTGCCGGACTCCGACGACCCAGCCTGCACGAGGAGGGGACGTCCCTGGGCGCTGCGCGGCACGTTGAGCGGCCCGGCGACGCGGAAGTGCGTGCCCTCGTGGTCGATCGGGCGCACGCTGCCGGGTGCGGTGAACTGGCCGGACTCGGCGTCGAGCCGCACGGCGTCGTCGTCCCACGAGGACCACAGCTTGAGCGCGACCTCCACGAACTCGTCGGCGCGCGCATAGCGGCGGGCGTGCTCCGGAACGGCCTCGAGTCCGTAGTTGGCGGCCTCGCGCTCACCGGCCGAGGTCACGATGTTCCAGCCGGCCCGGCCCTTGGAGATCCGGTCGAGCGACGCGAACTTGCGAGCCAACGTGTATGGCTCGTTGTAGGTCGTGGACGCGGTCGCGATGAGGCCGATGTGCTCGGTGACGGCCGCGATGGCGGACAGCAGCGTGACGGGCTCGAAGACGGCCTGCACGTTGTTCTCGACCCGCGGCCCGACGGCCACGCCGTCGGCGAAGAAGATCGAGTCGAGGCGACCGCGCTCGGCGATCTGCGCGATGTGCTGGAAGTGCTCGCCGTCGAGCACGTCGGAGGCGGTCGTGCGCGGGTGACGCCAGGCGGCCTCGTGGTGGCCGACGCCCATGACGAAGGCGTTGAGGTGGAAGGGCTTGGGCATGTCGGTTCTCCTGGAGGGACTCAGGCGCGCCAGCGCGAGAAGTGACGCTCGGCCGCGAGCAGCGCGGCGTTGACCGCGATGCCGATGACCGAGATGGCGAGGATCCCCGCGTACATCTGCGGGATCTGGAAGTTGAGCTGCGCGGCGTTGACCAGGTAGCCGAGACCGGCCTGGGCGCCGATCATCTCCGCGGCGATCAGCACGAGCACCGAGGCGGCCCCGGCCATGCGCAGACCGGTGAAGATCGTCGGAACGGCCGCCGGGAGGATCACCTTCTGGAAGAGGCGGGGCGACGACAGGCCGAGCGATCGGGCCGAGCGGATCAGCAGCGGATCGACCGTGCGGACGCCCGAGATCGTGTTGAGCAGGATCGGGAAGAACGCCGCGAACACGACGAGCGCGATCTTGGACGTCTCGCCGATGCCCAGGATCAGCACGAAGACGGGCAGCAGCGCAAGGGCCGCGGTGTTGCGGAACGCCTCGAGGATCGGGTTGAGCACGATCGCGACCGGCCGGTACCAGCCGATCAGCAGACCCAGCGGGATGGCGGTGGCGACCGCGATGCCGAAACCGGTGCCGGCTCGTTGGAGGCTCGCGGCGACGTGCTGCGGCAGCTGGCCGTTGCGGATCAGCTCCCACGTCGTCGCGAGCACCTCGCTGAACGGCGGCAGGAACACGCGGTCGACGACGCCGACGCGGGGCGCCACCTCCCACAGGGCGAGGAACGCGAGGATCGCGACCGAGCGCAGGCCGACCGCCGTGACCACGCGGCCGAGGCGTCGCACGAGCGACGTCCGGGCCGGGACGGGTGCGACGGTCGGGGTGGGCTCGGACGCCTCGGCGGCGCGTGCGGCGGTCGTGCGTGCGGTGCGGCGGCGCAGGGCGACGTCAGACATGGGCGGGCTCCTCGTGGGTCTCGAGCTCCTGCTGATGGGCGCGGGCGACCTCGTCGCGCAGGAGGGTCCAGATGCGGTGGCGATAGGCCCCGAAGGCCTCGGACGAGCGGACGTCCTCGACGCCGTCGACGTCCAGGTCGATGTCGACGACGTCCTTGAGCCGGCCCGGGCGCGAGGTCAGGACCGCGACGCGCTGACCCAGGTAGACGGCCTCCTGGATGGAATGGGTGACAAACAGCACGGTCATGCCGGTGCGCCGCCAGATATCCAGCAGCTCGTCATTCAGCCGGTCGCGCGTGATTTCGTCAAGCGCGCCAAAGGGTTC
>JALRKU010000287.1 GCA_023254755.1 Aeromicrobium sp.
GCACGACCGGGCTCATGCCGAGCGCCAGCACGAACGGCGACAGCGCCACGAACGGGGCGACGAGGCCGACCACGGCACCGAGCACGCTCAGCCCGAGGTGCGCCTCGATCGAACGACCGACGATCGAGAGGTCGGAACGCACCGACGGCGGCACGCGGTAGCCGCGCACCTCGAGCGCCGACCACAGACCCGCACCGAGGCGGCGCAGGCGCGGTGAGACGTCGGACGTGGTGTCGGCCTCGACGAGACCGTGGCGGGCGACCCGCGCACGCCCGGCGTCGAGGCGCGCGAGCTCGGCCGCCGCGGTGCCGGTGCCGGGGTCGAGCCGCAGGACGAGCAGGTAGACGCCCAGCCCTGCGAGGGCCCCGGCGACGAGGACGAGGGTCATCGGCGGGCCTCCGTCGCCTGGCGGGCGCCGAACATGAACCGCTCGGGGACCTCGAACACCGCGAGTCGACGCATCCAGGCGAATCCTGCGGCGAAGAAGCCGAGGACCACCAGCAGCACGAGCTGACCCGCGGCCGTGGCGTAGGGCTCGACGTAGCCCCGGTTGAACACCGCGAGACCCAGGACGAAGGCGACGGTGACGCCGACGACGATCTGCACGCTCCGCCGGGTGCTGGAGCGCTGCGCGCTGATGCGGCGCCGCATCTCGAGCTCCTCGCGCGACGACCTCGCCAGCGACGACAGCACCTCGCGCAGGCCGGGTCCGCGGAGCTTCGCGTTGAGCATGAGCGCCGCGATGATGAGGTCGGCGCTGGAGTCGTCGAGCTCGTCGGCGAACAGCTGCAGCGCGGTCGGCAGGGGCGTGCGGACGCGCAGCCGGTCCGACAGCTGCACCAGGTGGGGCTTGATCGCGGGGTTGGCGGCGTACGCCGTGGCCGGGATGGCCTGCTCGAGTCCCACGGCGCCGGCGATGGTGTCGCGCAGCGACTCGGTCCAGGCGGCCAGGCCCTCGAGCCGCGCGATCGACCGACGCTCGGCCGCGATCCCGCCGAGCAGGGCAGGACCGAAGAACACCAGCAGACCGCCGGCCGCGGCGAGCACGGGCCAGCGGGTGAGCAGCAGCAGGACCAGGCCGGCTCCGAGCGCGAAGGGCAGCCGCGCACCGTAGCTCTTCAGCGTGCGCAGCAGCTCCGACGGCGGCCGGACCGGCTTCTCCTCGGGCGGGCTGAACCAGTGCACGAGCAGCAGCACGCCACCGCCGGCGACGGCGCCGAGGAGGACGACGAGCAGCAGCATCGGGGACACGTCAGAAGCCCCCTTCGGAGACGTAGCTGCCGGGACGGTAGCCGTGGCGCGCGAGCTCGTCGGCGCAGCTGATCGACGCAGCCGGCACCGCCGGCCCGTCGGCGTGGGACGCGAAGACCTCGCTCGACAGGACGTGGCCGTCGACACCGTTGACCTCGCGCACCGACGTGATCATGCGGCGCAGGCCACCGCCGGTCGCGAAGTCGTTGCGCCGCTCGACGAACACGACGAAGTCGATCGCACCGGCGATCAGCATCATCGTGGCGTCGGCGGGCAGCCGCTCGGCCGACTGGATCGCGTAGGTGCAGATGCGGTTGAACACCTCGAGCGAGGAGTTCGCGTGGATCGTGGACAGCGAGCCGTCGTTGCCCTGGCTCATCGCGTTGAGCATCGTCACGATC
>JALRKU010000293.1 GCA_023254755.1 Aeromicrobium sp.
TCCCGCCATCTCCGCAGACGGATCGACCCCCGCAGCGCTCTTTGCTGCGGGGGTCGGTCCGTCTTCACAGATCCGGGGATTTGAGGAGGAGGGAGCGCAGCGACCGACGGGGTCCCGCCATCTCCGCAGACGGATCGACCCATACTGGCTGTGAACGACACCAGCGGAGATCGAAGGGAGTCATCGGATGACCGCCGTCTCTCCGCAGATGAGGCAGTTCGCGGTGGTTCTCGACAGGCTCGCCTCGCACCCGTCAGATCAGATCGAGTACCTGAGCACCTTGGGAGTTGCAGAGTCAGCAGACGAGCTTGGCTTGGAGTTCGACGACTTTCGGCTCCCCGTCGTCCACGAGCTCGAGACGATCTCGCCCAAGTGTGCGGAGAAGTGCCGCGAGCTCGATCAACTCCTTTCGGGTGAGGAGGTCGGGTGGACCTTCGCAGAACTGGACACCGTGCCGTGGCAACGAATCCGCGCGACCGCAGCCGCGGCTGCGGCTGCATTGGCGCTCGACGTGGGTGGCGCTTCTTGAGATGCGCGCGCCTCGATCGACCAACCTGTGGTCTCGCCACAGACGGCAGGCCCTCCGCCTGGATTTTGATCTCGTGTGTTCTGCCACGAACTTCAGCGGCTCGACCTGCCTAGAGGGGTTCGTTCCATCGTCGTGGTCGACAAGGCATGCGCGCGTCGCGCGCCAGTGCATGGGCTCGCGTCTCGCGGGTAGGACCACCGTCATGAACCACGACGACGAGCCCGCATCCCAGGGTGGCGATGCACAGCGGTCGGCACCGCGCCCTCGCCCTTACCTGCGCTTCGGCGCGATGATCGCGACGTCGACCGTGGTGATGTACGCCCTGACCTACACGAACCTGTTCTCCCTCGGACATGCGCGGTGGAGCGAGGAACGCGCCTACATGGCGATCCTCATGGGGTCCGCGATGGCGCTGGTCATGCTCGCGTTCATGGCGGGCTCGATGTACACCAGCAGGAGGGCGAACGTGGGAGTGGTCGCGGCTGCTCTCGTGATCGGCGGAACCGCTTTCACCCTCTCGCAGACCCAGGCGCTCGTCGGCGACACCGCCTACATGCGGGGCATGATCCCTCACCACTCGATCGCGATCCTGACGAGCGAGCGCGCGCAGATCCACGACCTCCGAGTCCGCGAGCTCGCCGACGGCATCAGCAGCACACAGGTCGAGGAGATCGCCGAGATGGAGTGGCTGATCGACGACATCGACCGCAACGGGGCCGCGACCACTCCGCGCGAGGCGGCCTCCCGCCCCGTGCCAGACTTCTCCACCTCGACTCCCGCGTCGTCGGTGGGACCGCTGGGACGACTGCTCCTACCTGCCCGCCCGACGCATCCGTAGGTGGGAACCCCGCGCCCGGCTCGCCGGGGTCGTCGGCCGCCGGGGCCCGGTGACCTAGCGACCGATGGTGTCCCGGGACCGGTCGCCCAGGTACCGCACGTCGCCGCGAAAGGTCGCCAGCTCACCGACCGTCGGTGCGACGGGTCGCCAGCTCACCGCTCTCGGGCGGGGCGGCGCAGCTGGAGGGCGAGGAGGACGAGGGCGGCACCGATGGCGGCGCCGAGAGTGTTGTGGACGACGTCGATGAGTGCGGCGGTGCGTCCGGGGCGTGCGACGGCCTGGGCCAGCTCGATCGCGGTCGACGTCACGAGCCCGGCGGCGACGGCCCCCCACCAGCGCCAGCGCGGCAGGACCGCGGCGACGATGACGCCGAGCGGCACGTACATCGCGACGTTCGCCGCCCCTTCGACCAGATCGTAGACCTGCAGCGGGGTGAGTCCGCGCTCGAGCAGCCACCTGCCGTACCAGGTGGTGAGCACGTCGATGCCCTGGTCGACGTGCGTGGGCCACAGCCCGATCACCAGCAGCAGGGCCCCGTAGACGCACGCCAGCCAGGCGACGCCGTGACCGAGGCGGCGGGAGACGGAGACCGGCACGGACTCGATCGTAGGTTCCCGGTGTTGCGTTCTCGTCACACCTGGACCGTGCGCCAGTCAAGAGCGACGCGTGTCACTAGACTTCGAGGGTGAAGAAGCGCGCCTGGATCGCTGCGCTCGGCGCGTTCCTCGTCGTCGACGCCGGCCTGGCCCTGCTCGCCGTCCGCCACCTCGGCCAGGTGCCCGACGACCCTGACCTGCCTGCCGGCGCGGTCGCCGAGGAGACCCCGCGCACCGACCAGGTCGACTTCGAGTTCGACGCGACGCGATCGGTGGTCATGTCGGTCGCCAACAGCGGCACCGTCGCCTACGCGCTGCGCGGCGGGTGCGGTCCCAAGGACGACGAGGCCCGTCTGTGGGTGTCGACCAACGGTGGCCGGTCGTTCAAGGAGCGCGACACCGACCTGCGCACCATCGTGGCGGTCGACCTGACGTCCGACGGCCTCGAGCTCGTCGGCGGCCGCGAGGGCTGCGACACCGCGGTGCAGGAGGTGTCCACCGACGACGGCCTCTCGTTCACCGACACCGACGTCGACCTGTGGCACCTCGGCCTGACCGAGCTCGACGAGGTCGTCTCGCCGACCCGCACCGGCACGCCGAAGTGCACCGTCACGTCGCTGGTGCCGGTGGGCGAGACCTTCGCCCGCGCGTCCTGCACCGACGGCGGAGTCATGGGCACCGGCGACAGCGGGCGACGCTGGGTCCGCCTGGGACGGCTCGACAACGTGCGCGTCATGACCTTCAGCTCGTTCACCCGCGGCTACGCGCTGGCGCGCTTCGAGGGCTGCGCTGCCCGGTCGTTCTCCACCGACGACGGCGGCCGCAGCTGGCGGGCCGGTGGCTGCATCACGGGCGACCCCGCCCAGGCGCTCGCGGCGTCCGACAACGAGCTCGGCGCGCTCGTCGGCGGCGACTTCTACCTGAGTCGCGACGCCGGCGCCACCTACACCCAGCCCTGAAGGCCGACCGGCGCTCGTCCCAGGGGCACCAAGTTTCACACGGCAGCGTGGGAAACCACGTGAGACAACAACAATTTGGTGTGCTCACTCGTGGTTTCCCACGGCAGCGTGTGAAACCTGGGACTCAGGAGGTCAGCAGGCCGAGCGGATGGTCACGTCGTTGACGGAGGGGCCGATGCCGGGGGTGGTGGTGAGGAGGGCGTTGCCGCTCTGCTTCCCGGTTCCCTCGACGACCTGCTCGATCGTGATGGTCTTGCCGGGGCCGAGCAGCATCGAGCGCTGCACGCCCGGGCGGCCGTAGATCTGGGCGGCGGCCATCAGCTGGACCTTGCCGTTGATCTCGGTGCTGACCACCCGGCCGCCGACGGGCGCGAACGTGTACACGTTGAGACGCATCGAGCCGAGCGGCCCACGCTTGCCCTTGCCCGTGATGTAGCTCGGCAGAAGCGCTGCGTCGGAGGGGGCCTTCGAGCGCAGCGTCGTGGTGACGGTGAACGTCTGGCGGCCGTCCTCGCACCGGTCTGCGCTGACACGGGTCTTGTGGTCGAGGTAGTACTGCATCTTCGACGCCGTGGCGTCGGAGAGGTAGACGCCGATGTCGGGCCGTGTCGTCGACCGCGGCATGACGCCACCGACACCGGTGGGTGCCAGCAGCTTCTCGATCCGCTTGTCGGCCGACCAGATCGTCACGCGGTTCTCGTCGGTGGCCTTCGTGAGCTGCCGGAGGGTCTCGCGAGAGTCGCCCGCACCGTCGGTGATCTTGTCGAAGACCCGCTTCGTGGCGTTGCCGAAGTAGGCGTCCTGCTGCTGCGGATCGGAGTACCGGGCGTAGACGGTGTTGAGCAGCAGCTCCACCGCGTTGTCGGAGTTCAGCTGGTCGCCGTTCCCGAGCTCGACGGGCCCGGTGCCCTTGAGTGCGTAGGACAGCGTGACGGGGTCGATCGAGATGACGCCGTCGACCTCGGTCCCGTCGATGCGCTCCACCATGGCCCGCACGATCTGCCCGGTGCGCGGGAAGTCGGGGATCAGGGTGCTGTCGCGCAGGTCGCGCACGAGGGGAGCTCCGTAGGTGGCCTTCTCGTCGGCGGTCTGCTTGAGGACCGCGCTCGCGTAGACGCCGTAGTCGGACGAGGAGTACTGGTCGACGATGCTGACCTTGCCGCGGCGGGCCTCGATGATCGCCATCGCGCCGGGCATGCCGCCGGCGGGGCGGATCTCGGCGTTGTTCTGGAACAGCAGGGCGTAGCGGCGGGTGCCGTCGACGCCCAGCATCTCGGGGGCCACCCGGAGCGCGATCGAGGCCGACCGGGCGGCGTCGGCGGCGTCGTCGACCTTGCTGCGCAGCTCGCGCACGGGGTCCTGCAGCGGTCCGACGAGACCGTTGGCGTCGATCGCGGCGAGTCGTTCCTGGTTGCGGGTGAACACCGCGCTGGCCTCGGCGACCGGGCCCGCGAGTCGGGTGAACTGGCGCAGGTCGAGTCGTCCGTCGCGAGGCTGGAACAGGTCGGCGCTGACGGCGCTGGCGGTGTTGACGACGGGCGGCAGTCCGCGGCGGGCGATGTCGTCGATGCTCTCGGACGCGGTCTGCACGGTGGTGACGTCGTCGCCGACGACCGGCAGGTGCGACGCGAGGGACCACAGACCGCCGTGCGTGTTCGACCGGGCGGTGGCGGTCGCCTCCTGCAGCCGCTCGAGGGTCTTCTTGGCCTCGTCGCTGCTGCCGTCGGTGATCTGCCGCTGGAGGGTCGACGCCTCGGCGGTGGCGGTGTCGATGGCGGACTTCGCGCGCGACGCCTGCCAGCCGAGGTAGCCGCCCACGACGAGCAGCACGATCAGGACGGCGCCACCACCGACGAGGGTGATGCGCCTGACCCGGCGACGTCGTTCCTGGCGCCGTCGTGCCTCTTCGCGGCGGCGGCGCATGCTACGGCTGGGGCTGTCGGACATCGCGGCTTCCGGGCACGGTGTTCAGGATAGGTGAGCACGCACGCACGACACCGCCGCCGATCCCTCGGAGATCGGCGGCGGCGTCGTGGTGTTCAGGTGTCAGGCCCGCTTGCGGCGCTGGTTGGCGACCGTGACGACCGAGCCGGCGGCCACGAGGCCGAGGCCGATCCACAGCAGCTCGGCGTTGCTGCCGCCGGTGTCGGGGAGGACGCCGCTGCCCGAGCCGGTGTCGCCGTCGCTGTCACCCGAGCCCGGGTCGGCCACGGCGATCGGGAACGAGAGGACCTTGGTCTGCAGCGCGGCCGGCGTCACGACGAGCGCGCCACCGGGAGCGATGCTCGGCGCGGACAGGTCGCTGTTGTCCTCGTAGGTGCAGCTGATCGTGAGGGCGTAGTCACCCTCCTCCTCGGGAGCCGTGAACTCCACGGCGAACGAGGTGCCCGAGCCGGAGGCGCCGGTGGAGCCGGCGAAGGCCGAGGTCCAGTCGCAGTAGGTGCCGCCGAAGTCACCCGTGAGGGTGAAGGTGGCGCCGGGGGCGACCTCGCCGTCGGCGGCGCTGCCACCGAGGTTGCCGGGGACGGGCTCGTCGTAGGCCTGGGCGGTGCCGGCAGCACCGATCATGAGGAACAGGGCCGCGATGGCGGCACCGACAAGGCGAAGCTTCATGGTTTCTCCGAGGTGGGGGAAGGAAAGCCCTGTGGCTTCCTGAGAACAACCCTAAGGGCAATTTGCGGGGTCACGGACCGAGATCTCAGGAATTTACCGACGTGACACACGGTTTCCGCCTGGCACCGCCGGATTTTGTGACGCGCGTCTCAGGACACCCTGGCTCGAATGGGCCAGGGTCGTTAGTCCTCTTGGCGGGCCTCGTCCGGCGCGTAGCCGTACCCGTAGCCGTACCCGTAGCCGTAGCGGCCGCCGGTGCCCGGCGTCATGTTGAGGATGACGCCGACGATCCGGGCGCCCACCGACGCGATGCGCTCCACGGACCCTCGCAGCTCGTCCTCGGTGGTCTTGCCATGGCGCACGACCAGCACGACGCCGTCGGCGAGGTCGGCCAGCAGTGCGGCGTCGGTGACGGGCAGGAGCGGCGGCGCGTCGATGAGCACGATGTCGAAGCTCTCGCGCAGGGCCTCGACGATGACCTTCATGCCCTCGGTGCGGAGCAGCTCGGCGGGGTTGGGCGGCACGCGGCCGCTCGTGAGCACGTGGAGGCCGGACTGCTTGGTGGCCTGCATCGCCTCGCCGAGGTCGACGGTGTTCAGCATGACGGTGGTGACGCCCACGGCGTTGATGACGTTGAGGTACTCGGAGACCTTGGGCCGCCGCAGGTCGCCCTCGACCAGCGCGACGGTGGCGCCGTCCTGGGCGAGCGCGACGGCGAGGTTGATCGTCGAGGTGGTCTTGCCCTCCTCGGGCAGCGAGCTGGAGATCACGAAGACCTTCGAGGTGCTGCCCGGATCGATGAACTGCAGGTTGGTGCGCAGCACCCGGAAGGCCTCGACGCGGGGGTCGTAGGAGCCGAGCTCGGTGATCAGCGGGTGGTCCAGCGCCGACTTGGCGAAGGGCACGCCGCCGAGTACCGGGGCGTCGACGATGTCCTGGATCTGCTGGTCGGTCTTGACCGAGGTGTCGAGCGTCTCGCGCAGCACGGCGATGCCGGCGCCGAGCAGCAGGCCGAGCACGAGTCCGAGGGCCAGGTTCCGCTTGAGGTTCGGCGACACCGGGGCGCCCGGCTTGTCGGCGGCGTCGACCACCGTGGCCTTGATCGTGGCCTGGTCCTTGCCGGGCGGCGTCTCGAGCTCGCTCACCACGGCGACGAACTCCTTGGACACCGCTGCGCTGAGCATCTGGGCCCGCTTGGGCGACGGATCGGTGACGGTGATGCTCAAGATGACGGTGTCGAGCTTGGCCGAGGCGCTGATCTGCTGCGACAGCTCGCGGGGGGACTCGCTGAGCTTGAGGTCGCTGACGACGCGCTCGGAGATCTCACGGCCGGTGACCAGGTCGGCGTAGGACTTGACGCGCTGCAGCGAGAACTGGCTGCCCTGGAACGCCTGGCTGTCGTCGCCGCTGGACGACGTGGAGATGAACAGCCGGGTGGTGGCGGCGTACTGCGGCGTGCTCAGCAGCGTGGCCCCGAGCGCCACCGCCACGACCGCGAGGGTGGTGAGTGCGATGAGGATCTTGTGGGCTCGCAGGATGGACAGGTAGTCCTTGATGTCCACGGGGTCGCCTGTCGTGTCGTCGGTGCGGTCGGAGCCCAGTCTAGGGCCGACGCTCAGTACGCGCCGTCGGATCGCAGGACGGCGCGCACGGTCCGCGACAGGATGATCAGGTCGCCCATCAGCGACCAGTTCTCGACGTAGTAGTTGTCGAGGCGGATCGCGTCCTCCCACGACAGGTCCGAGCGGCCGGAGACCTGCCAGAGGCCGGTCATGCCGGGACGCACCGTCAGGCGGCGGTGGGCGACGTGGTCGTACAGCGCCACCTCGTGATCACGCTGCGGGCGCGGGCCGACCAGGCTCATGTCGCCCTTGAAGACGTTGATCAGCTGGGGCAGCTCGTCGATCGAGAAGCGCCGGATGAACCGGCCGACCGTCGTGACACGGGGGTCGTCGGCGATCTTGAACAGCGCGACGTCGCCTCCCGCGTGCTCGGCCATCAGCTGCTTGAGCTGGGCGTCGGCGTCGGCGCGCATCGAGCGGAACTTGATCATGCCGAAGGTGCGGCCGTCGAGGCCGATGCGCTCCTGGCGGTAGAACACGCCGCCGCGGCTCGTGAGGACGATCGCGGCAGCCGTGACGAGCAGGATCGGCGAGCACAGCAGGAGCAGGGTGCCGGAGCCCAGCGCGTCCAACAGGCGCTTGGGCCACTGACCCGCGGCGGCGTACTGCGGCTCGGCCAGGTGGATGTAGGGCTCGTTGCCGAGGGGACGCAGGTGCATGCGGGTGCCGGCGACGTCGACCAGGTGTGGCGACACCATCAGCTCGACGCCCGCGGCGTTGAGCTGCCACGCGAGCTCGCGCAGCCCGTCGGCGCCCAGCGCCTCGGCGCTCGCGACGATGACGCTGTCGGCGTTGACGGAGACCGCGGCGTCGAGCAGGGAGGCGGTGTCGTGGAACACCGGCACCTCGCCCGCCGCTGTGGTGATCGAGCCGGCCGGGCCGGTGCCCTGGGGGTCCAGCACGCCGACGACCCGATGGCCGCTGGCCGGGCTGGCCTCGAAGTTGCGGCTGATGCGGACGGCCGAGGCCGGACGGCCGACGACGAGCGAGTGGGTGAGGGCGTGACCGTCGCGACGGCTGCGGTGCAGCGCCAGGCGCCAGACCTTGCGGCCGATGAGCAGCCCGACGACGCCGAGGGGGAACGCGATGGCCAGGTAGCCGCGCGACAGGTCCCACTTGAACAGCAGGGAGACCACCGCGATGACGCCGAACACGACGAACGAGATCCGGGCGATGCGGACGTACTCGGCCGTGCCGTCACCGAGCAGGCGCGGGTCGCGGGCACCGCCGATGGTGAGCCCCAGCCACCACACGATGGTGATCGCGGCGCCGAGCGACTGGTAGTTCATCGACAGCGGACCGGTGGACGCGGCGTCGGCGTGGAAGCCGAACTTCCACACCTGGGCGACGAGGACGCTCGCGGCGACGATCACCAGGTCGGTCAGCCCGAGGCGGCGGACGAGCTTGGCCTGCCAGGCCTCGCGGTGCCCGCCGAGGGCCACCACGGCGTCGCCCGTCTCCATCGTCTTCGGCCCCTCCAGCATCGCTGTCACGTCGGCTCCCTCCGCGCTTCGTCAACGGTAATGGCCCGACGACCCGCGATGGGCGCGAACGCCAGATCGCGTCGCGCGGTGCGGGTGGCTCGTCCGGACATGAGTGCAGCCTAGGAATCTCCCGTGACGCGGGCGTGAACTCGGCGAGATCGGCCGTGCGACGTCCGACACAGGGACGGATGTCCCGGAAAGTCGGGGGACATGTCCGTCAGCCGGGGAGCGGACCGCCCACGAGAGCCCAGATCAGGTAACCGATGATGAGCACCCACATGACGACGATCAGCGGGCTGTCGGACAGGAAGCCCCTGGCCCGGCCGCGGCGTCTTCCGGGGTCGCTCATGGCAGGAAGCCTAGCCGTGTTCAGGGAAGCGCGAGCAGCACCGCGCCGGTTCCGACCAGCGCGACGCCCACCCACTGGCGCGGTCCGAGGCTCTCGCCGAGGAACAGCACGCCGAACAGGGCCACCAGGACGACGCTGAGCTTGTCGACGGGAGCGACCAGCGACGCCGGCCCGAGTTTCAGAGCGCGGAAGTAGCAGAGCCACGACGCGCCGGTGGCCAGGCCCGACAGCACGAGGAAGATCCAGGTGCGGGGCGTGAGCGGCCCGGGGGAGTGCAGCTTGCCGAGAGCCAGCAGGATGAACGACAGGCTGAGGAGGATGACGACGGTGCGGATGACCGTGGCGACGTCGGGGTCGACTCCCTCGACGCCGACCTTGCCGAAGACGGCCGTGAGCGCGGCGAACCCGGCCGACAGCAGCGCCCAGAACGTCCACGACGTCAGCAGGCCGGATTCCATGCCCCATGGTCGCACCGGTTCGGGCATGCTGTCGGGATGATCGTCCACCACGTCAACGCCGCGCCGATGAACCCACCCTTCCTCTCGGGCCTCGTCGCCCACGTGCTGGTGGTCGAGCACCCGCAGGGGCTGGTGCTCGTCGACACCGGCTTCGGGCGCTCCGACCACCGTGACCCGTCACGCCTCGGCAGCGCGCGGTTCCTGCTGCGACCCGAGCGTGACGAGGCCGCCACCGCAGCGAGCGCGGTCGAGGCGCTCGGGCACAGCACCGACGACGTGACCGACGTGGTGCTGACGCATCTGGACCTCGACCACGTCGGCGGCCTCGCGGACTTCCCCGGTGCGCGGATCCACACGACGGCCGACGAGCACGCCGCGGTCTTCCCGCGGCCGGGACTGCGCGACCGGTCGCGCTACCGCAGCGCACAGTTCTCGCACGACCCGCGCTGGGAGATCCACGCAGGACCGGGCGACACCTGGCGCGAGGGCCTGACAGGCATCGAGGTGCTGCCGGGCGTGACCCTGGTGCCGATGCCGGGCCACACGGTCGGGCACGCGGCCGTCGCGGTCGAGAGCGACCGCGGGCTGCTGGTGAACGCCGGCGACGCCGTGTTCGACGCATCGGTCTACACCGCCACGTCCCCGTCGGGTCGCCCGCTCGAGCCGGTCCGGCTGCTGCGCGTCTTCGAGAGGGTGATGGCCGCCGACGGCCGCAGGATCGCCGGCAACCACGCCGCGTTGCGCCGCCTGCACGCGGCCGACGGGGTGACGGTGTTCCCGGCGCACGACCGCCGCATGCTGGCCGACCTGAGCTCCGCCGCGGTGTAGCGCGTTCGAGACGTGACGTGGGGCACGTCGCGGCGAGGAATGCCCTCCCGTCGGCGGTGGTTGTCAGTTGCGACCTGCAACCGCCTCGAGCCGATCGGACATCGTGACCACCGCCGATTCATCCCGCCGCACGCACTACCTCGTCACCTACGTGATCATCGCCGTCTCGACGGCGTCGTTCGCGCTGCTGCAGTCGATGACCGTGCCGGTCCTGCCGCGCATCGAGACCGAGCTCGGCACGTCGCAGTCGACGGTCACCTGGGTGCTGACGGCCTACCTGCTGTCCGCGTCGGTGTTCACGCCGATCATCGGTCGCCTCGGCGACGCCTACGGCAAGGAGCGCATGCTGGTGCTCTCGCTGTCGTGCCTGTCGCTCGGCTCGCTGATCGCGGCCCTGGCCCCCTCGATCGAGGTGATGATCGCGGCCCGCGTCATCACCGGCGTCGGCGGCGGCGTGCTGCCCATCGCGTTCGGCATCATCCGCGACGAGTTCCCCGAGCACCGCATCGCGTCGGCTGCCGGCTTCGTGTCGTCGCTGATGGCGGTGGGCTTCGGCGCCGGCATCGTCGTCGCCGGGCCGATCGTCAACGGCCTGGGCTACCACTGGCTGTTCTGGATCCCGTTCATCGTCACGTCGCTGGCCGCAGTGGCCGCGAAGGTGTTCGTGCCCGAGTCCCCGGTCCGCACGCCGGGCCGGGTGCCGGTGCTGCCCGCGTTCCTGCTCACCGCGTGGCTGGTCGCGATCCTGCTGGGCCTGAGCCAGGCGCCGCGGTGGGGCTGGGCGTCGGTCGAGGTCATCGGCCTGATCGTGGGCGGCATCGTGCTCGCCGCGGCGTGGATCGCCGTGGAGCACCACGAAACGGTGCCGCTGATCGACATGCGCATGATGCGGCTGCGCGGCGTGTGGACCACCAACCTGGTCGCGCTGACGGTCGGCTTCGCGATGTACTCGATGTTCGGGTTCCTCCCCCAGTTCCTGCAGACCCCCGAGGCGACGGGGTACGGCTTCGGGCTCGACACGACGGAGTCGGGCCTGCTGATCCTGCCCAACGCCGTGGCGTCGTTCATCTGCGGTCTGGTCGCCGCTCCCCTCGCTCGCCGCATCGGCGCCAAGGTGGTGGTCGTCGCGGGCAGCCTGCTGGGTGCCGCGGGCATCGCCGGGTTCGTGCTGTTCCACGACACCCACTGGCAGGTGCTGGTGGTCAACGGCGTGATCGGCCTCGGCATCGGCGTGGTGTTCTCGAGCCTCGCGCCGCTGATCCTGGCGGCGGTCCCCCCGGAGCAGACCGGTGTCGCGAGCGGCATGAACGCCAACATCCGCACGATCGGCGGGGCCATCGGCTCGGCCGTGACCGCGACCATCGTCACCTCGTCGCTCGACCCCGAGGGCCTGCCGCTGGAGTCCGGCTACAGCTCCGCGTTCACCGTGCTCGCCGGCGTGCTCGTCCTGGCGGCGGCCGCCGGGCTGTCGATCCCGTCGATGTCGCGCCGTCGCCTCGAGAAGCAGCTCGCGATGGACCCGGCCGTCGCCACCGAGGCGATCGCCGTCCCCGCTCGCTGACGCGGTCCACGAGATCGGGCGGTGAGGGGGCACCTCCACCGCGGCGGGCGGTGCCTGACGCACCTCACCGCCGGGCCTTCGGTGCCACGATCACCGCCCAGGCGACGCTGCGGTCGAGCTCGCCGGCCGGCTAGAACCAGCGACGGCGCCTGAGCGGGATCGGCTCCGTGGTGAGCTCGACGACCGAGCCGAGCTGCTCCCAGGTGTAGCCGACTCGCACCCGGACCCGCTCGGCGTGCAGGAGCAGCGAGCGGAGGGTGGCAGCGTCGGCACGACCCTCGAACCGGAACCGCCCGGCCGTGCGGTGGACCTGCTGGGGCAGGTCGACGACCGCGCCGTGGTCGGGCGACCACGCCTGCGCGGTCACGACGAGCGTGTCGAGATCGGCGGCGAACGGACTGCGGATGTCGAGCGTGCCCGACCACGACACCCCGTCCTCGCCGGTCTGCACCTGCTCGAGGGTCCACTCCTGCTCGGTGACGACGCGCCGGCGTCGCTTGCGTCCGACGGCCCGCTCGACCACGTCGGGCCAGCTGTCGAGCAGCTCGAGCTGGCTGAGGTCGCCGATCCGGCGGCGCAGTGCGGTGAGCTCGTCCCCGTCGTCGACGACGAGCGCATCGAGCTCGCCCACCCGGTCGAGCAGCAGCTGGACGTCGGGGTCGACGTCGAGCCACCACCCCGCGGGATCGGACAGAGGGGCTCCGTGGAGGCGGTGGACCAGCACGACGCGCGGGTCGTGCAGGCGACCCATCTCGGTCCCGACGACCGTGTCGTCGGTGAGCAGCACGACGCGGCCGGTGGCCGGCAGGGCTCCGTCGACCCACCAGCGCCACAACCCGCCGAGGCCGGACCACGACCTCACGGGCCGGCCGTCGCTGCCGCACGAGAACACGTCGCCCTCGACGCCGTCGGGAGGTGTGCGCAGGTAGCGGCTGCCGTCGGGACGCAGGTAGTCCCAGGCTTCCGACGCGCTGCCGACGCCGGAGCGGCGGCGCCACGTGTACCCGTCGGTGACGTCGTCCTCGTGCGACCCGGGATCGGGCAGCTCGCTTGCGCCCTCGCCCTCGGAGCGCGTGCGCAGCTGCTCGTGCAGGTTGGCGACGTCGAACCCGGCCGGCGGGGTGCCGGGCACCGGGTCGAGCGTGAGGACCTGTCGGCCGTCGAGGGCGCGGAGCCGGTCGAGTGCCTCGCGGGTGGTCACGTCGTCGGGCGTGCGCAGCAGGATCGAGACGGCCGGCGAGGTCACCCTCACATCCTATGAGCGCCGCGGGTCGCCGGTCCCGGAACGCCGGTGTGAGGTGCTGCGCGTCGTGACCCGTCAGTGACGCGACGACGCCCCCGGCGCGGGCCGGGGGCGTCGTCGTGTGGTGCGGGTCAGGCCTCGAGGCGGGCCTTCAGGCCGTCGAGCTCGGTCCAGAGCACGGCGGGGAGCTTGTCGCCGAACTTCTCGAACCACTCGTTGATCTGCGGGACCTCGGCCTTCCACTCGTCGACGTCGACGGCGAGGGCCTTGGCCAGCTGCTCCTCGGTGACGTCGAGGCCGTCGGTGTCGATCGCCGACGGCGCCGGGACCAGACCGATGGGCGTCTCGGCCGCCTCGACCTTGCCCTCGACGCGCTCGATGACGTACTTGAGGATGCGGCTGTTCTCGCCGAAGCCCGGCCACAGGAAGCCGCCGTCCTCGTCGCGACGGAACCAGTTGACGTAGAAGATCTTCGGGAACTTGGACTCGTCGTTGTTCTTCGCCATGGAGATCCAGTGCGAGAAGTAGTCGCCGGCGTCGTAGCCGATGAACGGCAGCATCGCCATCGGGTCACGCCGGACGACGCCGACCGCGCCGACGGCCGCGGCCGTGGTCTCCGACGACAGCGTGGCGCCCATGAAGGTGCCGTGGGTCCAGTCGCGGGCCTCGGTGACCAGCGGGATGGTGGTCTTGCGGCGCCCGCCGAACAGGATCGCGTCGAGGGGGACGCCGTTGGGGTCGTCGTACTCGGCCGCCAGCGTCGGACACTGCTTGATCGGCGTGCAGAAGCGGCTGTTGGCGTGGCTCGACAGCTGGTCGCTGTCGGGCGTCCAGTCGTTGCCCTTCCAGTCGGTCAGGTGGGCGGGCGGCTCGTCGGTCATGCCCTCCCACCACACGTCGCCGTCGTCGGTGAGCGCGACGTTGGTGAACACCGAGTTGCCCTGCTCGATCGTGCGCATGGCGTTGGCGTTGGTGTCCCAGCCGGTGCCCGGCGCGACGCCGAACAGGCCGAACTCGGGGTTGACCGCGTAGAGGCGGCCGTCGGCGCCGACGCGGATCCAGGCGATGTCGTCACCGATGGTCTCGACGGTCCAGCCGGGGATGGTCGGCTCGACCATCGCGAGGTTGGTCTTGCCGCACGCGCTCGGGAACGCCGCGGCGACGTACTTGACCACGCCCTCGGGGTTGGTGAGCTTGAGGATCAGCATGTGCTCGGCCATCCAGCCCTCGTCGCGGCCCATCACCGAGGCGATCCGCAGCGAGTAGCACTTCTTGCCCAGCAGCGCGTTGCCGCCGTAGGAGGACCCGAACGACCAGATCGTGCGCTCCTCGGGGAACTGCACGATGTACTTGGTGTCGTTGCACGGCCACGGAACATCGACCTGGCCGTCGGCGAGCGGGGCGCCGAACGAGTGGAGCGCGGGCACGTAGTCGGCGTCGAGCTCCTCGATGCGCGACAGCACCTCGGCGCCGACGCGGGCCATGACGGTCATCGAGGCGACGACGTAGGCCGAGTCGGTGATCTCGACGCCGAACATCGGGTGCTCGGCGTCGAGGTGACCCATGACGAACGGGATGACGTACATGGTGCGGCCCTGCATGCACCCGTCGTACAGGTCGGTCATGATCTTCTTCATGTCGGCCGGCGCCATCCAGTTGTTGGTGGGGCCGGCGTCGCTCTCGTCGACGCTGCAGATGTAGGTGCGGTCCTCGACGC
Organism: Aeromicrobium sp.; assembly: GCA_023254755.1. Taxonomy (GTDB): domain Bacteria; phylum Actinomycetota; class Actinomycetes; order Propionibacteriales; family Nocardioidaceae; genus Aeromicrobium. The sequence goes on from JALRKU010000293.1 coordinate 14,798, forward strand.
GGGCCACGTCGTTGGGGTCGGACGCGCAGTAGAAGGAGTTCGGCTTCTTGTCCTCGTTGAGACGGACGAAGGTGCCGGCCTCGACGAGCTGGTCGGTGATCCGGACCCACTCCTCGGGCGAGCCGTCGACCCAGTAGATGTCGGCGGGCTTCGTGAGGGCGGCGACCTCGTCGACCCAGGCCTGGAGCCGGGTGTGCGTGGTCTGGCGGTTGGTGCTGATCGTCTCGGTCACGTGTGAACTGTTCCTTCTCGCGCATCGCGCCCTCAGCGCATGAGGACGCACCTCCGGGATCGGGTTCGAGGACCCCGGCCAGCTGATGGTTGATGGGCATCCCCGTGCTGGGGATCCTGCGACTGTACGCAATGGCCCGGGTCGGCGGGAGGGCATCGAGTCATGCGATCTGTCACACGGTATGCCCTGGAAAGTCAGCACTTTTGCCTTCTTCGGACCGAAGGGGTCCGGAGTGTCCTGACCGTGACGTGCCGGAGCCCCGATCCCTCGCGCCAGGGATCGGGGCTCCGGGTCGTGCGGGCCAGTCGTTCTCGGCGGCCTACTTCTTGTAGGTCACCGGGACCACGAGGCGACCGTCGATCGGCGCCGGGGCGTCGACGTCGAACCACGAGTACGTCGTGCCGTACGTGGTGCTCTTGACCTTGTACTTGAGGCGATGTCCGTACTGGGTCGACGTCGGGTACGTCTCGAACAGGTCGAGGAGCTCCTCGAGCGGGATGGTGTCCTCCTCGTAGTACTCCTCGTAGTCCTCGCCGTAGTACTCGTCGTCGTAGTACTCCTCGTCCTCCAGCTCGTCCCACGAGGCCGTCAGGGCGTCGGCGATCCGCAGGTCGCCCGACGAGCCCCACTTGGTCGAGGTCGTCTTGACGATGCTCGGCGAGTAGGCCGTGGCGCCGGTCGCGCCGGGCGCCGGCTTCAGGACGGCCCGGTACTCGACCTTGTGGCCCTTCTTCACGACGACGTCGGACTTCTTGACCGTCGTCCAGTCGCCCGACGGCGTGGTCTTGCCGGTCCGGTACTGGACCGCGACGGGGCGCAGCCGGGAGTAGCGCGACGAGACGACCGACGACGTGACGTGGACGCCGGTGATGCGGACGTCCTCGTCGGTGTAGTACTGCAGCGTCTCGACGTCTCCGGCGACGTCGGTGGCCGCGATCGCCGCGGTGAAGTCGTGCGACGTGTAGCGCTGGCTGCGCCCGGTCGTGCTCGGCACGCCGTCGTCGGCCACGTAGTCGATCGTCCACGAGAGCTCGACGTCGGCGGGACCGGTGCCGTTCCTGAGCAGCGCGGACAGCTCGCCGTACACCTGGTTGGCGACCGCGGTGCTCACGGCGAGCGGCTCGGACACGGTGGTCTCGTGCGAGGTGACCGCCTCCCCGAAGCTGGACTGGGTCGTGACGCGCGCGCCGGCCGGTCCGTCGCCGAGGCGTCCGTAGACGCCGTTGCTGCCGTCGAAGACCAGCCGTCCTGCCGGCACGAGGTTGATGTTGGTGATCTTGTACGAGTAGGCCCCGTCGGCGACGACGGTGACGGTCTTCGCGCTGTGGAAGCTCTGGCTGCTGCGGCCGATGTCCTCGTCGGGGTGACCGAACGCGAAGACCTCGTCGTCGCAGACCGCGGTGACGGTGCCGACGGCCGCCATCAGCAGGTCGCCGGAGGACCAGGAGGTGGCGATGTTGCCGCCGGGCTCGATGGTGTCGATGCCCTCAGCGGTGCCGGCGGTGCCGAACGTGCCCTTCAGGTTCAGCGCGCGGGACTTCTTGGTGAAGTAGCCGCGGTCGGCGTTCGCGCCGCCCTTGCCGGTCGTGCCGAGCGAGCTGGCGATCACGCGTTCGCCCGTCATCTGCTGCAGGGTGCGCCCGATGGGGGCGTCGGTGGCGTCCTCGACCTCGGCGCGCTCGGCCTTCGTCAGGGTGATCCGGGAGGCCAGCTCGTCGCCGTCGCGCATCGCGAGCAGGTTCTGTGCCGGGGTGACGCCGGCGATCGTGGACGCGGTGTCGCCGGCGAAGGAGTAGGCGACCGCGCCGATCAGGTTGCCCTCGTCGTCGTAGACGGGCGATCCGGACATGCCGGACCAGATGCCGGCGTCGACGCTGCCGTCGGCCTTGGTGATGCGGCTGCCCGACAGGTCGAACAGGAACACGTCGTTGCCGAAGGGGTCGGCGATCGTGCTGATGTACTCGCCCTCGAACTCCTCGGGCGTCGTGCCGGAGGACGTGGTGAGGCCGGTGACGGGCTGGCCGGCGTCGCCGTCGTCGAAGCCACCGATCCACACCGAGGTGCCCGGGCAGAGGGTGTCGTCGGTCTCGATGACGTAGGCCTGCGCGGGCGAAGCGATCGCCAGCAGAGAGGAGGTGAGCGCGGTGACGGCGACGGCCGCCGACGCGCGCACGGATCGGACCTTCATGGTGTTCCTTCCGGACGGTGCAGTCGACGAACGGTATGCGGCCGTGACGCAGGCTGTCCGGCGAATCGCGACATCCTGTCGGTACGTTCACCTGACATTCGCGCGAAACGGACGTTCGGCAGACTGGTGGCGTGACGCCGCCGACGAACCGCACGACCGAGCAGATCCTCGAGTCCGACTTCCGCGAGCCCGATCCGTCGATCTTCGCCGGAGGGGTGTCCTCGGACGAGGAGCACGCCGCGCTGCGGGGTTCGGTCCGGCAGCTGACGACGCTG
>JALRKU010000347.1 GCA_023254755.1 Aeromicrobium sp.
ATGTTGGCGTCGGTCGAGTACGCCTTCTCCTGGCTGTCGCGGTAGGGCAGGTCACGCTCGGTGAGCCACTGACTCATCTCGGTGCGGCCGCCCAGCTCGTGCACGAACTCGGCGTCGAGCCACGGCTTGTAGATGCGCAGCTCGGGGTTGGCCAGCAGCCCGTAGCGGTAGAACCGCTCGATGTCGTTGCCCTTGAAGGTCGACCCGTCGCCCCAGATGTTCACGCCGTCCTCGTGCATCGCGCGCACGAGCAGCGTTCCCGTGACGGCGCGACCGAGCGGCGTGGTGTTGAAGTACGTGCGCCCCGCCGACCTGATGTGGAACGCACCGCAGGCCAGCGCCGCGAGTCCCTCGTCGACGAGCGGCTTCTTGCAGTCGATCGCCCGCGCCAGCTCGGCGCCGTACTGCATCGCGCGACCCGGGACGCCGGAGATGTCGGGCTCGTCGTACTGGCCGATGTCGGCGGTGTAGGTGCAGGGGACGGCGCCCTTGTCGCGCATCCAGGCGACGGCGACCGAGGTGTCGAGTCCGCCGGAGAACGCGATGCCGACGCGCTCGCCGACGGGAAGTGAGGTGAGGACCTTGGACATAGTTCTCACAGTATTGCACACCCGTGCAATTTCTTGCACGGGTGTGCACCTCACGACCGCAGTGTCGCGCCGACCGCCTCGGCAGCGGCGACCGCGGCCGAGCGGGCCGCACCCAGGTCCTCGTCGGTCAGCGTGCGGTCGGGCGCCCGCAGCCTCAGCGAGAACGCCAACGACCGACGGCCGTCGCCGATCTGGGCGCCCTCGTACGCGTCGAACAGCCGGACCGACTCGATGAGCGGGCTCGCCGCCTCGAGGGCCGCCTGCACCGTCGCGACCGGGACCGACACGTCGGCGACGAGGGCCAGGTCCTCCTTGGCGACCGGGAAGGTCGAGAACGACGGCTTCGGACCGACGGCCGGAGCGGCGGCGATCAGTGCGTCGAGGTCGATCTCCGCCGCCGCGACGACGCCCGACAGCCCGTAGGCCCGCGCGGCGCGCGGATGGAGCTCCCCGGCGTGACCGACGACCTCTCCCCCGTCGGGCAGGACGATCTCGGCGCAGCGGCCCGGGTGCCAGGGCAGCAGGTCGCCCTGCCGGACCTCGACCTCGACGTGCAGCGCCTCGGCCAGCCGACGGACGATCGCCACCGCGTCGCCCCAGCCCACGGGCCGAGCGACGCTGCTCCAGCCGCCGCGCGCGCGGTCGCCGATGAGGGCGAGTGCCACGTGCTGCGGCTGTCGCGGCAGCGCTGCGTCGAGAGCGGCGAGCTCCTCGGGCGTGGGGCGTCGGTCGACGCCGTGGATCGGCGCGCTGCCGCGGTGCGTCGGCAGGAACACCCGGCCGGTCTCGACCAGCTGGACGTCGGCGTGCCCGCGACCGACGTTGAGGGCCAGGGCCCGCAGCACGCCCGTCAGCAGCGTCGTCGTCAGTCCGGGCTCCTCGGCCGACAGGGCGTTCTCGAGCAGCACCTGGTCTCGACGCGGGTCGTCGGGAGGCAGCTGCAGCCGGTCGAAGTCCGCCGGGCCGGCCCACGGGAAGGTCTTCACCTCGACCAGCCCGGCGCCGGCGAGCACCAGGCCCGCCCGGCGACGCAGCACCTGGGCCGTCGTCAGACCGCGTCCGGCGGGGGCGTGCGGCAGGATCGACGGCACCTGGTCGTAGCCGACGACGCGCAGGACCTCCTCGACGACGTCGTACGGGTCGGTCAGGTCCGGGCGCCACGGCGGCGCGGTGACCGAGACGGTGTCGTGGTCGAGCTCGACCTCGCAGCCGTTCGCCTCGAGCGCCTCGACGACCGCCTTGGCGTCGACGTCGACACCGGTGACACGAGCCGGCAGGGCGACCGGCAGCGTGATGGTGGCCGGTTCGGGGGCCTGACCGACGAGGGTCGTCGTCGGCGCGATCGTGCCGCCGCCGTGCTCGACCAGCAGCTGGGCCACCCGGGTGACCGTGCGGGCGTGGATCGTGGTGTCGACACCGCGCTCGTTGCGCTTGCCGGCCTCGGACGTGAGCCGGTGACGCCGGCCGGCGTGGAACACCGTCGCGGGGTCGAACAGCGCCGCCTCGATGACGATGTCGGTCGTGGAGTCGTCGATCTCGACGTGCGCCGCGCCCATGACGCCGGCGATGCCCACGGGGCCGGCGTCGTCGGCGATCACCAGGTCGTCGGGGGTCAGCACGCGCTCCACCTCGTCGAGCGTCGTGATGCTCTCCCCCGCCGTCGCGCGGCGAGCGCGCAGGGGGCCGACGAGCTTGGCCCGGTCGTACGCGTGGTTCGGCTGGCCGATCTCGAGCATGACGTAGTTGCTCACGTCGACCGCCAGGCTGATGCCGCGCATCCCGGCCTGCTCGAGACGACGGACCATCCAGTCCGGGCTGGGCCGGGTCGGGTCGAACCCGGTCACCTCGAGCGCCGCGAACAGCTGGCACGCCGGGTCGTCGAGCGTGACGGGGTAGCCGTCGCCGGCCGGGACCGCCTCGAGGTCGGCCGGGTCGTGGAACGGCACGCCGAACGCGATCGCGGCGTCGCGGGCCACGCCGCGGATCGACAGCGCGTAGGCCCGGTCGGGGTTGACCTCGAGGTCGAGCACGACGTCGTCGAGGCCGAGGACCGCGAGCGCGTCGTCGCCCGGCTCGGCGCCATCCTCGGGCAGCACCAGGATGCCTGAAGCGTCGCCGGGGAGGCCGAGCTCCGCCGTGGAGCAGATCATGCCGTCGGAGACGTGTCCGTAGGTCTTGCGCGACCCGATCTCGAAGCCGAGCGCCGGCAGGTACGTGCCCGGCAGCGACACGACGACCAGGTCGCCGACGCCGAAGTTGTGCGCGCCGCAGACGATGCCGCGCGACGGCACGTCGTCACCTGGCGCGTCGGGCACCGACGGGGCGTTGTGCGCACCGACGTCGACGCGGCACCAGTTGATCGTCTTGCCGTTCTTCTGCTCCTCGGGGCTGATCGCGAGGACGCGACCGACCGTCAGCGGACCGGTGATGCCGGCCGAGACGATCTCCTCGAGCTTGAGGTCGAACGCGGTGAGGCGAGCGGCCAGCTCCTCGGCCGACAGGCCTTCGGGCAGGTCGACGTGCTCGCCCAGCCACTGCACGGGTACGCGCATCGTCACCGCACCCCCGTCTCGGAGGAACAGGACCGGTACGGGGCCGCGGTGACGGTGATCACGGGATGGGTCCTTCGCTCGCGCTCGTTCACAGGCCCACCCCGAACGGCTCGGTGAAGCGCACGTCGCCGTCGACGAGGTCGCGGACGTCGGCGATGTCGTAGCGGCCGGTGATGGTCCGGTCGAGGCCGATGCCGAAGGCGAATCCGGTGTACCGCTCCGGGTCCACGCCGCACGCGACGAGCACGCGCGGGTTGACCACGCCGCAGCCGCCCCACTCGATCCAGCCCTCGCCGCGGCAGGTGCGGCACTCGGCCACCGCGCCGGGCTCGTTACGGCACACGTAGCAGAGCAGGTCCATCTCGGCGCTCGGCTCGGTGAA
>JALRKU010000415.1 GCA_023254755.1 Aeromicrobium sp.
CCTTCGCCATGCGCGAGCGACCCAGGTGCGCGTCACGATCTCCGCCGTCACCGGCTGCGTCTCGGTCGAGGTCGTCGACGACGGCCTCGGTCTGGGCCACGCCCCGCGACGAAGCGGACTCGAGAACCTACGGACCAGAGCCGAGATCGTGGGGGGCAGCTTCTCGGTCACTCAGGCCGTGGGCGGCGGCACGAGGCTGTTCTGGTCAGTTCCTGCGTGAGCGTGCGGCGGCACGATCACCACGGGGCACGCGGCCAGGCGTGCGCAGGCGTCGCCGACCCCGCCCATCGCGCTGTGCAGCAGCCCCACCGTGCGATGCCCCCCGACCACCAGCAGGTCGGCATGCCGGGCCTGGTCCACCAGGACGTCGACCGCCTCACCGCGCAGACGAATGCTCTCCACGACCAGCCCGTCCACCTCCGCCCTCGTCGCGACCTTCCTCGCGGGCGCGTCACGGTCCTCGAGGACCGTGACGACTCGCAGCGTCGCACGGCGAGCCCGCGCCTCCTCCCGAGCCCACTCGACCGCTTCGTCGTGCTCGCTCGCACCGTCGGGACGGCCGACCACGACGACTGGTTCACCACGACGGTCGACCAGCGGACGCATCCATCCGCGGTCGGGGCCAGTGACGTCGACGACACTCCCGCGTGCGTCAACCTCGACCACGAGGCAATCGGCGTTCCGACGTGCCTCGACGAGGCACGGGTCCGACGCACGGCAGGCTGGATCAGTCGGAACCTCGACCACCAACACGTCGGCCGGCTCGCTTGCGGGCAGGAGGCTTTGGCTCATCGAACCGGGGACCACGGTCACCTCGACCGGAACCTGCAGGTCGAGCGGCGGATCGTGCTCGGCCCGGACGATGCTCACCCGACCCCGGGACTCCAGCGCCTGCTGGAGCCCGAAGCGGAGGGCCCCACGGAAGCGACCATGCCGCGCGGCGACGACGATCTCAGGCATCGGGACGGTCGAGGTAGTCCTGGGCTCGGCGTGCATACGTCATGGTCGGTCGGGCACGGTCGCGCCGTCATGGGTCGAGGGCTCCTCGATCTCGGGACCGAAGGCCCTACCGCTCACCGATCGCCGAGGAGCCGGCTCGCGAGCAGCGCCGCCTGCGTGCGGCTCTCGAGACCGAGCTTGGCGAGCACGTTGGACATGTAGTTCTTGATGGTCTTCTCGGCCAGGAAGAGCCGCTCGCCGATCTGGCGGTTCGTCAACCCCTCCGCCACGAGCTCGAGAATCCTGCGCTCCTGCGCCGTCAGGGACGCGAGCTCCTCGGGCTCTCCCGGATCCCCCTCTCGAAGGCGTTCCATCACCCTGGCCGTCACGTTCGGGTCGAGCAACGACCCACCGGAGGCGACGTGCCGCACGGCAGCGACGAGGTCCTGACCCGTGACCTGCTTCAGCACGTAGCCGGCGGCGCCCGCCATGATCGCGGCGAACAGGGCCTCGTCGTCGTCGAAGGACGTCAGGATGATGGCCTTCGTCTCAGGCCGCTGCGACCGGATCCGCCGACACACCTCGATCCCGCTGCCGTCCGGCAGGCGAGCATCCAGGATCGCCACGTCAGGCTTGAGCGCCGGGATGCGGGCCGACGCCGCCGCAGCGGTTCCAACGGCCCCGATGACCTGGATGTCGCCCGCGGACTCGAGATGGTGCTTCAGGCCGGTCCGGACCATCTCGTGGTCATCGAGCAAGAACACCCTGATCGTCATTGCGTCTCCTTCGCGCCCGAGGCACCACCGACATCAAAGCACGCCGACGGGCCCATCGATCCGCCCGAGCCTGGCGCCTCGGCTGACCCCGGACCACTCACCCACCATCGGGCGACCGTGGACGGCTGCGAACGACCGCGTGACGACCAGATCCGGTGGCGCATGCGACCATCGCGTGATCGACGGACAGCAGGGGTCTCAGCTGCTTGCCGACACGGCAGCCCTCCTGGCCGATCCAGGGCTGGCGCTGCTCTGAGCGTCGGCGACCCGACGCGCCGGTCACGACATGCGCTCGTCGCTGCTTGCGACAGAGCGAGGAACAGGCACGTCACTTCCCCGACATCGAGCGGTGGTCGCGACGTGTTCCAGATCACGACAATGGAGCAGTGCTCCGCTGGCGAGTGTCCGACCCGAGGGAGTCCTGTGCGAGCCGCGGTGAAGACCGAGCCGCCAGCGCAGCTCACC
>JALRKU010000002.1 GCA_023254755.1 Aeromicrobium sp.
CGCTTCTGGCCGACGAACTTGGTCTGCAGGAACGTCTCGAAGGCCTCAGCCTCGTTGAGCTTGGACAGGATGCGCAGCTGCTCCTCGCGGGGCGGCTTGGTGTGGGGGCGCTCGACGCGCTCCTGGAACCACTTCCGCTCCTCGGGCTCCTGGATGTACATGTACTCGACGCCGGTGGTGCGGGCGTAGGAGTCGCGCAGGATGCCGAGGATCTCCCGCAGCTTCATGAACCGCTTGCCGTTGCCGAACGACCCGGTCGCGAACTCGCGGTCGAGGTCCCACAGGGTGAGTCCGTGCGACGCGGTGTCGAGGTCGGGGTGGATGCGCGGCTCGTGGTCGAGCGGGTTGGTGTCGGCCATCAGGTGGCCGCGGACGCGGAACGCGTGGATCAGCTCGAGGACGCGCGCCTGCTTGTGCACCTCGTCGTCGTGGCTGACGGCGATGTCCTGCGCCCAGCGGATGGGCTCGTAGGGGATCTTGAGCGCACGGAAGATCTCGTCGTAGAAGCCGTCTTCGCCCAGCAGCAGCTGGTGGATGCGCTTGAGGAACTCGCCAGACTGCGCGCCCTGGATGACGCGGTGGTCGTAGGTCGACGTGAGCGTCATCATCTTGGAGATCGCCATCTGGGCGATGGTGTGCTCCGAGGCGCCCTGGAACTCCGGCGGGTACTCCATCGAGCCGACGCCGATGATGACGCCCTGGCCGGCCATGAGGCGCGGCACCGAGTGGTTGGTGCCGATGCCGCCGGGGTTGGTCAGCGAGATCGTGGTGCCCTGGAAGTCGGCGACCTCGAGCTTGTTCTCGCGGGCCTTCTTGACCATGGTCTCGTAGGCCGACCAGAAGCCGGCGAAGTCGAGCGTCTCGGCCGCCTTGATGCTGGGCACGACGAGAGTGCGGGAGCCGTCGGCCTTCTGCAGGTCGATCGCGAGACCGAAGTTGACGTGCTCGGGCTTGAGCTGGACCGGCTTGCCCTTCTCGTCGGTCTCGTAGCCGGTGTTCATCGCGGGGATGTCCTTGGCGGCCTTCACCACGGCGTAGCCGATGCGGTGCGTGAACGACACCTTGCCGCCGCGGGCGCGGGCCAGGTGGTTGTTGATGACGGTGCGGTTGTCGAACAGCAGCTTGACCGGGACCGACCGCACGCTGGTCGCGGTGGGCACCGCGAGGCTGGCGTCCATGTTCTGCGCCGTGCGGGCCGCGGCGCCACGCAGGACGATCTTCTCGACCTCACCGGGACCGGTCGGTGCGGGCTCCGCCTTGGCGGCCGGCTTGGCCGCGGGGCGGGCCGGAGGCGCCTTGGGCTCGGCCGTCTTCGTGGGCTCGGAGGTCTTCGCGGCAACCTTCTCGGCGGCCGGGGTGGTGGGCGCCGGCGACGCGTCGGTCTGGGCGGTCCGCGGGCTGTCGACCGCAGGGTTGGTCGACGGCGCCTCGACGTGCTGGGGGCCGGCCACCTGGGCCTGCTGCGGAGCCGTGCTAGGGGCCGGCGTCGTGCCGTTGGAGGACGAGGCGCTGGCGGACGAGGAGGCTGTGCCGTTCGACGAGGCGCCCGGCCCCGCGGGACTGCCGCCGTTGCGGAAGAAGTCGGCCCACGAGCTGTCGACCGAGGTCGGGTCCTCCTGGAACCGGTCGTACATGTCCTCGACCAACCACTGGTTGGTGCCGAAGTCGGGGGTGCTGGGGGTGTCCTGGGAGGTCTCGGCCACGGCCTCGATCGCCTCTTCCATAGTTCAGTCGGCGCGCGTGTGAAGTCGCCCTCCACACTACTCCCCGGCCGTGCAGGACCGCAGGCCGGGCGGGCGCTCGTTTCGTCGGTGTTTCAGCCGTGGGAGACCGTGAGGTCGAGGGTTCGACCGAGGAACTTCGCGAACCGTTCGGCGTCCCGCTCCACGGCTCGATGCGCGCGGCTCGTCAGGGCTGTGTCGGGAATCACCTCGACGCGCACCGACGACGTCTGGAGGGTGCGCCGCCACAGGCCACCGAGGGCACCGTCGAGGAACAGCAGACCCGTGCTGCGCATGACGTCGTGCACCGTGCCCGCGATCCGCGAGTAGTCGATCTCGTCGCGGGCGTAGGAGATGTACTCGTCGAAGTTCGACAGCAGGGCCGCGGCGGGCGCAGGGACGTCGTGCAGGGTCTCGTGCGGGAGGGCGTAGGGCTCGCCGTCGATCGTGGCGGACGCGAGCCCGGCGAGCTCGATCGCCCGACGGCTGTCCGTGAGCGTCAGGCTGCTCCACCACGCGAGGTCGCGGGCACGGAACGGGCCGTGTCCGCGGGCGTACGTCGCGGCGAGGCCGGCCAGCAGCTCGTCGCGGTCGCGCTGCGGTGGTGGGTCGCCGAGCAACGCGTAGGTGTGCTGCCGTCCGCGCATCGGCCCGCTGGCGACGACGCAGCCGATCTCGAGGTGCGCCTGGCGCCGCCCGGGACCCTCGATGCCGCCCTGGGCCCAGGCCGCACCCAGCTCCTCGCGCGTCAGCGGGCCGTCGGCGAGGCACTCGACCGCGATGGCGCGGGCCCGGTCGAGCACGGCGTCGTCGATCGCCAGCTCACGCCGCTGCGGCGCCATCAGCCGCAGCACCCGCGGCCCGGTCAGCGCCTGCAGGGCGAACAGGTCGGGCAGGTCGACGTCGTGCCACGTCGGTCGGAGCACGTGCGTGCGTCGGAACGCGAGGTGGTCGAACTCCGTCTGCAGCTCGTGCAGCGTGCGACCGCAGCGCCGACCGATCGCCCACAGCGCCATGTCGTGGAGCTGCGACTGCACGGCGCCGAGGTGGCGCACGACGTCGGCGCCGGTGGCGAAGCGCGGCGCGTCGAGGCCCTGGGCGTGCCAGCGACCGACGACGTGGGGCTTCACGACTCAGGGCTGCTCGACGGTGACGGCCGCGGCCGAGCGTCGTGCCGTGGCCCGCGCGGCGTCGACGTCGTCGCCCAGCGCGAGCGTGACCGCCATCCGCCGGCGACCGGAGACGGCCGGCTTGCCGAACAGCCGGATCGCGGTGTCGGGCTCGGCGAGTGCTCGGCCGAGTCCGCCGAAGCGGGGTGCCTCGATCTCGCCGTCGACCAGGACGGCGCACGACGCGGCGGGGCCGCGGGTGCGCACGACGGGGATCGGCAGGCCGAGGATCGCGCGGGCGTGGAGGGCGAACTCGGACAGGTCCTGCGACACGAGCGTGACCAGTCCCGTGTCGTGCGGGCGGGGCGAGAGCTCGGAGAACACGACGCCGTCGGGGGTGACGAACAGCTCGACGCCGAACAGGCCGCGCCCGGTGGGACCGCACAGGTCCGTGACGACGGCCGCCGCGACCTCCTCGGCCCTCGCGAGCACGGCCGGGTCCAGGCGGTGCGGCTGCCACGACTCGCGGTAGTCGCCGTCGACCTGGACGTGGGCGATCGGCGGGCAGAAGCTGATGACGTCGGGCCCACCGTCGCCGGCGACGTGCTTGATCGTGAGCAGCGTGATCTCGGAGTCGAAGTCGACGAACCCCTCGACGATGACGCGTCCCGCGCCGGCGCGACCGCCCTCCTGCGCGTACGCCCACGCGGGCTCGACGTCGTCCGCCGCGCGGACGACGGACTGGCCCTTGCCCGACGACGACATCACCGGCTTGACCACGCACGGCAGACCCACGGCCTCGACCGCCGCGACGTACTCGTCGTGGGTGCCGGCGAAGCGGTAGGGCGACGTGGGGAGGCCGAGCGTCTCGGCGGCGAGCCGTCGGATGCCCTCGCGGTCCATCGTGAGCCGGGCGGCGCGTGCCGTGGGGATGACGGTGACCCCCTCGGCCTCCAGCTCGAGCAGCGTCTCGGTGTGGATCGCCTCGATCTCCGGGACGACGAGGTGGGGTCGTTCGACCTCGACGACGCGTCGGACCTCGCTCGGGTCGAGCATGTCGATCACGTGGCTGCGGTGCGCCACCTGCATGGCGGGGGCGTCGGTGTAGCGGTCGACCGCGATCGTCTCGACGCCGAGGCGCTGCAGCTCGACGACGACCTCCTTGCCGAGCTCGCCGGAGCCGAGGAGCAGGACGCGGGTGGCGCCGGGGGAGAGCGGGGTGCCGATCGTCGTCACGGGCCCCACCCTAGGGGCCCGCGGCGACGGGTCGGTGGCCGTCAGGCGGTCTCGAGCGCGGCGTCGAGCGTGATCTCGACACCCGTCAGGGCCTTGCTGATCGGGCAGCCGGCTTTGGCCTCGTTCGCCGCCTCGAGGAAGGCCGCCTCGTCGAGGCCGTCGACCTCGGCGCGGACGGTCAGGGCGATGCCGGTGAGGCGGAAGCCCCCCGCCGGGTCCGGGCCCAGCGAGACGTCGGCCGTGGTCTCGATCGAGTGGACGGTGCCGCCCTTCTGCCCCAGCAGGGCCGACAGCTGCATCGAGTAGCAGGCCGAGTGCGAGGCCCCGAGGAGCTCCTCGGGGTTGGTGGCGCCGCCGCCGTCGTCGGACGCGCGCTTGGGGAACGAGACCTCGAACGTGGCGAGCCCCGAGGTGGTCAGCTCGACCTGTCCGGATCCTTCCTCGAAGCTGCCGTCCCAGGCGGTGCGTGCTGTGCGAGTGGGCATGGGTCCCCCTGAGGGTGCTGTGGTGGCGTGGGCGCTGTCGACGCTACGCCGGAGGGCATCGCCCCGCCATCGGTGGTTGCACCCCGGCCCGCCGCCTGCCACTATCTGATAACAGTCGTCATCAGATAGGGGCACTGCATGGTGGGGCTCACCGCGACCGAGTCGCGCAACGTCGAGAAGGGCGTGTTCGGAGCGGCCCTGCTCGCCGGCCCGGCCAACGTCGTCATGCAGCTCTCGTGGCCGGGGGTCGGGTACGGGGTCATGGAGAGCCGGGTGACGTCGGGCCGCGTCGACCTGCACCCGATCAAGCGCCAGCGCACGACGCTGACCTACCTCGCCGTCGTGGCGCTCGGCACCGACGAGGAACGCCAGATCTACAAGAAGGCGGTCGACACGTCGCACCGCCAGGTGTTCGACGACGAGAACAGCAGGAGCCCGGTGAAGTACCACGGCATGAACCCCGACCTGCAGCTGTGGGTCGCGGCCTGCCTCTACCGCGGCATCGAGGACGTGTACGAGGTCTTCTGGGGCGGCATCCCCGAGGACGAGCGCGAGGAGGTCTATCGGAACTCGCACACTCTCGGCACGACGCTGCAGGTCCGCGAGTCGATGTGGCCCGCGACCCGCGAGGAGTTCGACGCCTACTGGGAGAAGGGGCTCGACGAGGTCCGCATCGACGACGCCGTGCGCGAGTACCTGATGGGCGTGGTCGAGGTCCGTCACTTCCCGCTGGGCCTGACGCGCCCCTTCGCGGGTCTCAACCGGTTCATCACGACCGGCTTCCTGCCACAGCGCTTCCGCGACGAGATGCAGCTGCCGTGGTCCGACGCCCAGCAACGCCGCTGGGACCGGCTCATGACCGTCGTCGGCTGGGTCACCCGCCGCACGCCCCGCCTCCTGCGCGAGTACCCCTTCAACTACTACCTCTGGGACCTCCGCCGCCGCGTCCGCGCCGGCCGCCCCCTCGTCTGACGCCCCCCACGCTGACGAGTCACTGGTTCCCGGTGACGAGTCACTGGTTCCCGGTGAGGAGTCACTGGTTTCCGGTGACGAGTCACTGGTTTCCGGTCGCGAGTCGATTTGCTGCGGGCCGGGTGGTGGGGTCTGGCACCTCGCTGCGCTCGGTGCGGCGGGCAGGAGCCGTCACTGGTGCGCGGCGTGGAGGCGCGCTGCGCGCGGAGGGCGCCGCGTCAGGTTCCTCCCGAATCCCGCCGGGGGCACCCTGTGAAGGCGCCGCTGCGCGGCGGTCGAACGCGGTGCCCCCGGCAGGATCCGTCGCCTCGGAGCGGCTGCGCCGCGCTGTGTCATGACGCGCTCCGCGCGCGGTGGCTCCTCCCGAATCCGGCGGGGGCCACGCACGCGACGAAGCCCCGAGCGGAGCGCTTCGCGCTGCGATCGGGGCTTCGTGGAGTGCGTGCCCCCGGCAGGATTCGAACCTGCGCACCCGCCTCCGGAGGGCGGCGCTCTATCCCCTGAGCTACGGGGGCCTGGTCATGACGGATCATTCCCGGCCAATGCCGTGTGAGCCTACCGCACGACCACTACCGTTCTGGCCATGCCCAACGTGCTGGTCGTCGACGACACCGGCTCGATCCGTCTGCTGATCCGCACGAACCTCGAGCTCGCCGGCTTCGACGTCGAGGAGGCCGTCGACGGGCAGTCGTGCCTGGAGCTGCTGCGGGCCGCGGACACGCTGCCCGACGCCATCACGGTCGACGTCATGATGCCGCGGCTCGACGGGATCGCGACCGTCGCCCAGATCCGCAAGGACCCTCGCCTCGCCGACATCGCGATCGTCATGGTCACGACCCAGAACCACCCGGCCGACGTCCAACGAGCCACCGAGGCCGGCGTCGACCACTACCTGGTCAAGCCCTTCGACCCTGACGTGCTCGTCGAGACCGTCCAGGCCGCCATCGACGCCCGACGGCACTAGGGTCCGCGGCCGCCTCCACGGTCAGGGCGCCGCGGTCCTGCCGATAGGCTGGGTCGGTGACTCCTGAGCAGCTCTCGCAGGCCCTCGTCGACGTCCTCACGGCGCTCGTCGACGCCGGTGACGTCACCCTGCCCGACGGGGTGCCGGCCGAGGTCCGGGTCGAGCGACCGAAGTCCAAGGAGCACGGCGACTACGCCACGAACGTCGCACTGCAGTTGGGCAAGAAGGCCGGCGTCAACCCGCGCGACCTCGCCCAGCTGCTCGCCGACCGCCTCGTCGCGGTCGACGGCGTCTCGGCGGCGGAGATCGCCGGACCGGGCTTCCTCAACATCCGCGTCGACGCCGGCACGCAGGGCGTGCTGGCCGGCACCATCGTCGAGGCGGGCGCCGCCTACGGGCACACCACCGACGCCGCCGGGCGCTCGATCAACGTCGAGTTCATCTCGGCGAACCCCACGGGCCCCCTGCACCTCGGACACACCCGGTGGGCCGTCGTCGGTGACGCGATCGCGCGGGTCATCGAGGCCACCGGCGCCACCGTCACCCGCGAGTTCTACATCAACGACCGCGGCGTCCAGATGGACCACTTCGGCCGCTCGCTGATGGCACGGGCCCACGGCCAGGAGCCCCCCGAGGACGGCTACCACGGCGGCTACGTCGCCGACCTGGCGGAGAAGATCGTCGAGGCCCAGCCAGGGATCCTCGACCTGCCCGACGACGAGCAGCTGGTGGCGTTCCGCGAGGCCGGCTACGTGCTGCAGCGCGGCGAGCACGAGGCCGAGCTGTCGGAGTTCCACACCGACTTCGACGTCTGGTTCTCCGAGCGGTCGCTGCACGAGTCCGGAGCGGTCGAGCGGGCGTTCGCCCGGATCGAGGAGCAGGGGCGGCTGTTCGAGGACGGCGGCGCCCTGTGGATGCGCACCACCGACTTCGGCGACGACAAGGACCGCGTGCTGCGCAAGAGCGACGGCGAGCTGACGTACTTCGCGTCCGACACGGCCTACTACGTCGACAAGCGCGACCGGGGCTTCGACCCCTGCATCTACCTGCTCGGTGCCGACCACCACGGCTACGTCGGTCGGCTCAAGGCCATGGCGGCGTGCGTCGGCGACGACCCGCAGCAGCAGCTCGAGGTGCTCATCGGCCAGCTGGTGAAGATCCTCAGCGAGGGGCAGGAGCTCAAGCTCAGCAAGCGCGCCGGCACCATCGTGTCGCTGCGCGAGCTGATGGACCTGATCGGCGTCGACGCACTGCGCTACACGCTCGCCCGCTACCCCGCCGACACCCCGCTGACGCTCGACGTCGCGGAGATGACCAAGAAGTCGAACGACAACCCCGTGTACTACGTGCAGTACGCGCACGCCCGGCTGTCGTCGATCCTGCGCAACGCGGCCGACCTCGGCATCGCCGTCGACGCCGCCGCCTACGACGCGTCGCTGCTCACCCACGAGCGAGAGGGCGCGCTGCTGCGGGCCCTGGCCGAGCTGCCCCGCGTGGTCGCCCGCGCCGCCGAGCTGCGTGAGCCGCACCGCGTGGCGCGGTACCTCGAGGACACCGCGTCGACGTTCCACAAGTTCTACGACGAGTGCCACGTGCTGCCGCGCGGCGACGAGGACGCCACCGACCTGCACCGGGCCCGCCTGGTGCTCGTCGCGGCCACGCGACAGGTCGTGGCCAACGGACTGACCCTGCTCGGCGTCTCGGCGCCCGAGCGCATGTGAGAGGAACCGGCGCATGAGGTCGCACGAGGCCGGAGCCATCCACGGCCAGGCGGGAGACAGGGGGCCGGCATGGCTGCGCACGCCCGACGACCCCAACGCCCTGGTGTCGCACCTGTGGGCGCAGAACGTCTCGAAGGTCGACGGCGTGCTGTCGGTCGCGGGTGAGTCGGTCGTCGACCTCGCGGCGGAGTTCGGCACGCCCACCTACGTCGTCGACGAGGACGACTTCCGCTCGCGGGCCCGCGCGTTCCGCGACGCCTTCCCCGACGCCGACGTGTACTACGCGGGCAAGGCGTTCCTGTGCGTCGCGACGGCGCGGTGGGTCGCCGAGGAGGGGCTCAACCTCGACGTGTGCACCGGCGGTGAGCTGGCGGTCGCGCTGCGTGCCGACTTCCCTCCGGAGCGGATCGGCCTGCACGGCAACAACAAGTCGGTCGCCGAGCTGCGCCGTGCGGTCGAGGTCGGGGTCGGTCGCATCATCATCGACTCGGTCGAGGAGATCGACCGACTGGCGGCGGTCACGTCCGAGCTCGGACGCACCGCTCGCGTCATGGTGCGTGTCACGGCGGGCGTCGAGGCGCACACCCACGAGTACATCTCGACGTCCCACGAGGACCAGAAGTTCGGCTTCTCGATCGCCGACGGCGCTGCCCTCGACGCGGTCCGGCGCGTGCTCGCCGTCCCGACGCTCGAGCTGGCCGGTCTGCACTCGCACATCGGCTCGCAGATCTTCGTGACCGACGGCTTCGAGGTCGCGGCCCGGCGGGTGCTTCGCCTGCACAGCCAGATCGAGAAGGAGCTGGGCGCCCGGCTCCCGGAGCTGGACCTCGGCGGAGGTTTCGGCATCGCCTACACCACGCAGGACGACCCGTCGACGCCCGGAGACCTCGCCCGAGGACTGCTGAAGATCGTCGCGTCCGAGTGCGCCGCCGAGGGCGTCGACGTCCCGCACCTGTCGATCGAGCCCGGGCGCGCGATCGCCGGCCCGTCCACGTTCACGCTCTACGAGGTCGGCACGACCAAGGCCGTCGCCCTCGACGGCGGTGCGTCGCGCCGCTACGTGTCGGTGGACGGCGGCATGAGCGACAACATCCGTCCCGCGCTCTACGGCGCCGACTACTCGTGCACCCTCGCGTCCCGCGAGTCCGATGCGACACCGGTGCTCAGCCGGGTGGTCGGCAAGCACTGCGAGTCCGGCGACATCGTGGTCAAGGACGAGTTCCTGCCCGGCGACCTGGCCCCCGGCGACCTCGTGGCGGTGCCCGGGACGGGTGCCTACTGCCGCTCGATGGCCTCCAACTACAACCA
>JALRKU010000107.1 GCA_023254755.1 Aeromicrobium sp.
AGGTCGTGCGGCTGCTCGACGCGGGCGCGGACGACTACGTCGTGAAGCCGTTCTCCGCGGCGCAGATCGATGCCCGGATCCGGGCCGTCCTGCGCCGGGCCGGGGCCACGAGCAGCGAGGAGAGCCGGCTCGAGGTCGGCGGGCTGAGTCTGGACCGGGTCACGCACACGGTCGAGCTCGACGGTCGGACCGTCGAGCTGACGCGCAAGGAGTTCGACCTGCTGCACCTGCTCATGCAGCACCCCGGGCACGTGCAGTCCAAGCCCAAGATCCTGGCCGAGGTGTGGCAGCAGCCGTGGGGTGGCGCCGACCGCACCGTCGACGTCCACCTGTCGTGGCTGCGGCGCAAGCTCGGCGAGTCCGCGGCGGAGCCGCGCTACATCGTGAGCGTGCGCGGGGTCGGCGTGAAGCTCGTGGACCCCGGTCGCCCGTGAGGGCCCGGCCGAGGACGCTGCGGGCGCAGATCCTCCTGCTCACCGTCGGGATCACGTCGCTCGTCGTGCTGACGGCCGCGGTGCCCCTGGCCCTCTTGACGCGCTCGTCGGCGTACGCCGACGCCGAGCGCGAGGCGACCTACGCCGCGCAGAACGTCTCGGACTACCTCAGCGCCGGGCCGCAGGACGACACCGTGCTCGATGCCTACCTCGAGCGGGTCAACGACCGCACGCGCTGGCCCGTGACCGTGCTCATGGCCGACGGCGACGTCCTGGGTGCCGACCTCCGGCGGGACTGGACCGCCGCCGCGCTGCGTGACCGGGCCACCGGCGTGCCGGACGACGGTGACGGTGACGGTGCGGGTCCGGGGGACGGTGACGCGGACAACCTGGGAGCCGTCAGTGCGGCGCGCTCCATCAGGGTCGACGACGGCCGGCTGGTCGAGATCCTGGCCGACGACCGTCGAGGGCGGGCGCGCGTCGTGGTCGCGGTGGCCGACGGCACGGTCCTCGGCACCGTGCGCTCGCGCTTCGCGGTCCTGGCCCTCGCCGCGCTCGTGCTGGTGGCGCTGGCCGCCGCCGCCGGCGAGGTCACGTCGCGTCGGCTCGTGCGACCGCTGCGCCGCACGGCGGCCACGGCCGGTCTGCTCAGCACCGGCAACCTGGCCGCGCGGGCACCCGAGGACGGCCCGGTCGAGGTCGCCCGTATCGCGACCGAGCTCAACGCGCTCGCGGGACGCATCGACGAGCTGCTCGTCGCGGAGCGGGAGTCGACCGCCGACCTGTCCCACCGCCTGCGGACGCCGCTCACCGCGCTCCGGCTCGGGGTGGAGTCGCTCCCGGAGACCGAGCGCAAGTCCGAGCTGGAGACGCAGGTCGGCGCGCTCGAGCGCACGCTGACGCAGATCATCCGCGCGGCGCGACGTCCCCAGCGCGAGGGCGTGCACCCGCGGTGCGACGCGGTCGCCGTCGTCCGCGAGCGGCTGGAGTTCTGGCGTCCCCTGGCCGAGGACCAGGCGCGTCGTGTCGATGTCGACGTCCCCGACGGACCGTGCTGGGTCCGCTCGTCGGAGGAGGACCTGACCGCCACGCTCGACGCGCTGCTCGAGAACGTCATGGCCCACACCGACGAGGGCACGCGATTCGGCGTCAGCATGACGCTGCAGGCCGAGGGTGTCGTCATCGAGGTCGACGACGACGGCCCGGGGATCCCACCGGGTGCCACCTCGCGCGGCCACAGCGATCGTGGGTCGAGCGGTCTCGGGCTCGACATCGCGCGATCCGCGACGGAGGCCGTCAGCGGGTCCCTGGTCCTGGAGCGCCGTGGGTCGCGCACCGTCGTGCGCCTCGTCCTGCCGGCGGCGGACCCGCAGCTCTCAGGTGACTGACAGCAGGAGTTGAAGCAGGCTTAACGGAGCAGCAAGGACGTCCTGACGCCACCGGTCGCACGGTGGGGACATGAACAGCGATCCACGGTCCACCGCCCGTCGTCTCGGGGTCGGCGCCGCCGCCCTCGGCCTGGCCGCGACCGGCGGCTACCTCGCCCTCTCGAGCACGACGAGCACCTCCGCCACGTCGTCCACGCACGACTCGTCGACCACGCGACAGCAGTCGGGCGGAGCCACCGCCGACACCTCGACCAGTCCAGGTTCCACGAGCTCGGACTCCAGCGGCTCAGGCTCGAACAGCTCCGGCTCGACGGGCCTCACCTCCGGCTCGTCCGGCGAGCCCCAGGCATCGAGCAACGCCTCATGACCGGGCGCGCGACCTGGACGGACTGGTCCTGCTCGGTGTCCGTCGTCGTGGAGGAGGCGACCCGGGTCTCCGCCGCCGAGCAGCTCGTACGGTCGCTCATGCGTGACGTCGACCGGGCCGCGAGCCGGTTCAGGGTCGACAGCGACCTGGCGCGGGTGAATGCAAGGGCCGGCGTGCTCGTGCCGGTGTCGCAGCTGCTCCTCGACCTCGTCGACGAGGGGCTGGACGCCGCTCGCCGCACCGACGGCCTCGTGGATCCCGCGCTGGGCGCGGCGCTCGCCGAGCTCGGCTACGACGACGACATCGCCGTCGTGCGCGAACGGCGGGCGGGACGGTCGTCCTCGCCGGTGGTCTCGCGCCGTCCGGACGAGGTCCGCGTCGACCGGCAGCTGCGTCGCGTGGGCGTAGCGCCCGGCTCGCAGCTGGACCTGGGAGCGACCGCGAAGGCGTGGACGGCCGACCAGGCCGCGCGCAGGATCCACCAACGGCTCGGGACGCCGGCCCTCGTCGAGATCGGCGGGGACGTGTCGGCCGCCGGGATCCCGACGTCACCCTGGCGGGTCGACGTCGCCGAGGTGCGGGGCGGTCCGTCCGAGCGGGTCGGCCTCGACCACGGAGCGGTCGCGACGTCGTCGGTGCTGGCTCGTCGTTGGACCCACGTCGACGGCACCCCCGGCCATCACGTGGTCGATCCGCGGACCGGCCGGTCGACCGACGGGCCGTGGCGCACCGTGACCGTCTGGGCCCCGACGGCCGTGGAGGCCAACACCGCCAGCACCGCGGCGCTCGTCCTGGGGCACGAGGCCGAGGACTGGCTGGTGGACCGGGGGCTGACCGCCCGACTCGTGGACCACGAGGGCTCGGTGCGACGACTCGGTGCCTGGCCGAGCGAGACGGAGGAGGCGGCATGACGCTCTGGTACCTGGCGCGAGCCCTGGGCTTCGTGGCCCTGATCGCCTTCACCGCCAGCACGAGCCTGGGACTGCTGGCCACGTCGAGCCGTCGTGGTCGGCAGAAGACCGAGCGACGCCTGGTGCGGCAGCTCGTCCACCGGTCGGTGGCCGTGATCGGGCTCCTGGCCCTCGGCCTGCACGCCGCGGCGGTCGTCGCGGACTCGTACGTCGACGTCTCCCTGCCCTCGACCCTCGTCCCGTTCACCGCGGGCTACCGTCCCCTCGCCGTCGGCCTCGGCACCCTGGCCCTCTGGGTCTTCGTGCTCACGGCCGTGTCCGGGGCGATGCGCGGTCGGCTCGCCGGCTGGTCCGCCGGGGGCGTCTCGTCTCGCGCCTGGCGCGTGGTGCACCGTGTCGCCTACGTCGGGTGGGCGCTCAGCATGGGCCACGGGCTCCTCGCCGGGACCGACACGCGCACGCCGTGGGCCCTGGCGACCTATGCACTCTGCGCCGTGGCGGTCGGAGGCACCGCGGTCCGCGTGCTCGCGACCCGGACCCCCCGACGCCGCCCGGCCCTCGCCGGACACCGCCGACTCATCACCCACGGAGGAGCATGATGACCGTCCTCGACCACCGGACCGACCGCGCGCGACCTGCCGTGCTCGGCCCTGGACCGTTCCGCCTGCTCGACGGCGCCGAGGGCGGCCGTCGCGTCGCGCTCGCCCTCCACCGTGGCCTGCACCCGGTCCCGCCGAGGCTCGGGCAGCCCGACCTGGTGGACCTCGTCTCGACGGTGCGCCTCCTGGG
>JALRKU010000130.1 GCA_023254755.1 Aeromicrobium sp.
AGGGCCGTCCCTGGTACGCCGCCGCGATCATGTTCCTCGCCGCCTCCGCCGGCATCCCGCCGCTGCTCGCGATGGCGGCGATCGGCGGCATCCTGAAGATGCCGATGTGGGCCTTCATCCCGACCGTCTTCCTGGGCCGGACCCTGCGTTTCACGCTGTTGTTCCTGGGCGTCGACTTCGCCATCCACTGACACTGGCCGAGCGCGTCTGCGGCGTCATGAGCGGTCAGCAAGCTGCCGTCGGGACGCCTCCCGCCGCGCTGCCGGCTGACGTTGGATACGATGCCGCCATGCTGAGCCAGATCAACCTGACCGCCCTCGCCGTCGTCCGCGCCGCGGAGGAGCACGGCGAGCCCGCAGTGAACCCCTGGTTCATCGGCGGCGGCGTGCTGGCCTTCCTCCTCTTCCTGCTGCTCGGCCTGGTGTGGTTCGGCGGCGGCCGCGACCACAGCTGATCCCGTGCCGGGACCGGACGGCCGCACCCGCATCGGCGTGATGGGCGGCACGTTCGATCCCATCCACCACGGTCACCTGGTGGCCGCCTCGGAGGTGCAGGGCTGGTTCGACCTCGACGAGGTCGTCTTCGTGCCCACGGGCCAGCCGTGGCAGAAGGCCGACCGAGAGGTCTCGCCCGCGGAGCACCGGTACCTGATGACCGTCATCGCGACCGCGTCCAACCCGCGGTTCTCGGTCAGCCGGGTCGACGTCGACCGCGACGGCCCCACCTACACGATCGACACGCTGCGCGACCTCGCCGCACAGCACCCTGACGCCGACCTCTACTTCATCACCGGTGCCGACGCCCTGGCCGCGCTGCTGACCTGGCGCGACCACGACGAGCTGTTCGGACTCGCCCGCTTCGTCGGGTGCACCCGCCCCGGGCACGAGCTCGACGAGCACTCGCTCGACGGGCTGCCCGCCGACCGGGTGCAGATCCTCGAGATCCCGGCGCTCGCGATCTCGTCGACCGACTGCCGCGATCGGGTCCGGCGCGACGAGCCGGTCTGGTACCTCGTGCCCGACGGCGTCGTGCAGTACATCAGCAAGCACCACCTCTACCAAGGAACCACCGCATGACCGCGACCGACAGGGCGCTCGAGCTGACCCGCGCGGCGGCCGCCGCCGCCGACGACAAGCTGGCACAGGACCTGGTGGCGTTCGACGTCTCCGACCAGCTGGCGATCACCGACGTCTTCCTGCTCGCCTCGGGCTCCAGCCCCCGACAGGTCTCGGCGATCCAGGACGCGATCGAGGAGGCGCTGCTGGAGCTCGGTGCCAAGCCGGTGCGCCGCGAGGGCGAGCGCGAGGGCCAGTGGGTGCTGCTCGACTTCGCCGACATCGTCGTCCACGTGCAGCACTCCGAGATGCGGGCGTACTACGCGCTCGAGCGGCTGTGGAGCGACTGCCCCACGATCTCGTTGGGCTGACCGTGGAGACCCGTCAGGTGGTGCTGTGGCGCCACGGGCGCACCGCCTGGAACGTCGCGGGCCGGGTGCAGGGCAGCAGCGACATCCCGCTCGACGACGTGGGCCGGCAGCAGGCGCGGACCGCGGGGGAGCAGCTGGCGCTGCTGCGGCCCACGCGCATCCTCAGCTCGGACCTGTCGCGGGCCTTCGAGACCGCGCAGGCGCTGTCGGCGATCACGGGCGTCGAGGTCGAGGTCGACCAGCGGTTCCGCGAGATGAGCTTCGGCGTGCGCGAGGGTCTGACCTGGCAGCAGGCCTGGGAACGGTACCCGTCGCAGATGGAGGCCTGGGTCAGCGGCGACGAGACGCAGATCCCCGGCAGCGAGACCCACGAGCTGGCCGGCACGCGCTTCGCCGAGGGGCTGCAGGAGCGGCTCGACGAGCGCGCCGACCGCGTCACGGTCGTGGTGGCGCACGGGGGTGTGCTCCGCGCCGGCGCCTGCGCGTTCCTCGGTCTTCCCCTCGAGTTCTGGCACACGTTCGGCGGGCTCAACAACTGCTCCTGGTCGGTGCTGGAGCAGAACACCCACCAGGACTGGATGCGGTGGCGGCTGACCGAGTGGAACTCCGGAACCCTGCCGCTCCCGGTGCTGTCGGACGACGAGCTCGAGGACGCCGACGGCTGATTGGCGCGAGGCGAGCCCGGTTTGGGACTCGCGGAGACCCTCCGCTAGAGTTGCCTGGTCCCCGGGGCATTGGCGCAGTTGGTAGCGCGCTTCCATGGCATGGAAGAGGTCAGGAGTTCGAATCTCCTATGCTCCACTCGCAG
>JALRKU010000164.1 GCA_023254755.1 Aeromicrobium sp.
CGGCACCCACCGAGTTGTGGCAGGCCGTGCAGTTGGTGCGGAAGATCTCGCCACCCTCGCGGATGTCCTCGACGGACGCCTTGTCGATGTCGGTGTACTCGTCGCCGGGTACGGCGGGTCCGGGAGCCAGCGACGCGACGAACGCGGACAGCTGGCGGATCTCCTCGTCGGTGTAGGCGACCTTCTTGCGCGGCGCCTGAGGTGCGGTCTGGGCCATCGGCATGCGCCCGGTGCCGACCTGGAAGTCGACCGCCGCGGCGCCCACGCCGATGAGCGAGGGGCCGTAGTTGCCGCCGCGCTGGGTGACGATGCCCTCCGCGTTGAGGCCGTGGCACGACGCGCAGCCGATCTCGAACAGCTCACGGCCGGCCTCGACGTCGCGGGCCGACGCGGTCTCGGCCGTCGCGGGGCGCGGAGCCAGGGCGTAGTACATGCTGCTCGCGAGCACCAGGCCCATCAGGAGAACCAGGAGACCGGCGAACCGATGCCGGCGTCTGGTCGAGAGTTTCCGCACCGAGAACCTCATTTCGATTCGTGCCATCAAGGGGAGCGACCCCAGGGGTGGTCTCAATGTACCGACGCGCTGTGGCGCGCGCCGTGGTTAGGTCACCCTTCTTCGTGCGCCTCGGCGCGAAGAAACTACGGGACGTAGTACACGCTACCGCGAACGGGCGCGGTCTGCAGCAGACGACACCCGTTGGTGCGGTGACGAGGGACGACTACTTGAGCAGGTAGATCGTCGCGAACAGCCCGACCCACACGATGTCGACGAAGTGCCAGTAGTACGAGACGACGATCGCGCTGATGGCCTGCTCGTGGGTGAACTTGCGGGCAACGAAGGTGCGCCCGATGACCAGCAGGAAGGCGATCAGGCCGCCGATGACGTGGAGGCCGTGGAAGCCGGTCGCCAGGTAGAAGACGCTGCCGTAGACCGAGCCGCTGATGGTGATGCCTTCGCGGACGAGCTCGGCGTACTCCAGGGCCTGGCCGCCGATGAACACGGCGCCCATCAGGTAGGTGAGCACGAACCACTCCCGCATGCCCCACTTGCCGACCTGCAGCAGCGACCCGCTGCGACCGGGCTTGCCGCGCTCGGCGGCGAACACGCCGAACTGGCAGGTGAGTGACGACAGGACCAGGATCGCGGTGTTGGTGGCCGCGAACGGGATGTTCAGCAGCTCGGTGGACTGGTCCCACAGGTCCGGCGAGATGTTGCGGATCGTGAAGTACGCGGCGAACAGGCCTGCGAAGAACATCAGCTCGCTGGACAGCCACACGATGGTGCCGACCGTCACCATGGACGGTCGGTTCTCGGTGCCGTGCAGCCGGGACGCGGGAATCACAGAAGTCGTCGCCACGCGCCCATTATGTACGATGCCGAAGTGACCGAGCACCAGGCCCTGCGTGTCCTTGTCTACAGCGACGACCGCGACGTCCGCGCCGCCGTCATCTCGGCCCTCGGCACGCGTCCGCACCCCGACCTCCCGCCCTTCGAGTACGTCGAGTGCGCCACGGAGCCCGTGGTCTGGCAGCACCTCGACGGCACGGTCGGCCGGGGCATCGACCTGGTCGTGCTCGACGGTGAGGCGGTGCCCGCCGGCGGACTCGGCATCGCGCGACAGATGAAGGACGAGATCTACCAGGCTCCGCCGGTCCTCGTCCTCACCGGTCGTCCGCAGGACGCCTGGCTGGCGACGTGGTCGCGGGCCGAGGCCGCTCTGGCGCACCCGATCGAGCCGATCCGACTGGCCGAGGCCGTCATCGCGCTGGCGCGCGGCGTCCTGCAGTCCGCCTGAGCGTGGCAGCGGTCCCGGGGCCCACGTGGCCCGACGTCCTGACGGCCCTGGTCGAGCGACGCGACCTCGACACGGCCACGACGCAGTGGGCGATGGACACGATCCTCGCCGGCGACGCGACGTCGGCGCAGATCGCCGGGTTCGCGGTGGCTCTGCGCTCCAAGGGTGAGACGCAGGCGGAGCTGCAGGGCCTGGTCGACGCGATGCTCGGTCGCGCCGTGCGGCTGACCATCGACGAGCGCGCGGTCGACGTCGTGGGCACCGGCGGCGACCGGGCCAAGACCGTCAACATCTCCTCGATGGCCGCCGTCGTCGCGGCGGGCGCCGGTGTCGGCGTGGTCAAGCACGGCAACCGGGCGGCGTCCAGCGCCGCCGGCACCGCCGACGTGTTCGAGCACCTGCGCATCGCGCTCGACGTGGCTCCCGAGCACGTGCCGGACGTGTTCCGCCGTGCCGGCATCACGTTCTGCTTCGCCCCGCTGTTCCACGGCTCCATGCGGTTCGCCGGTCCGACGCGCGGCGAGCTCGCCATCCCCACGTTCTTCAACTTCCTGGGCCCGCTGACCAACCCGGCGCAGCCGGCCGCGTCGGCCATCGGCTGCTTCGACCCGCGCATGGCGCCGCTGATG
>JALRKU010000339.1 GCA_023254755.1 Aeromicrobium sp.
CACCCCGCGGCCGAACCTCCGCCCCGGTCCCCCGACGCGCGGTAGCCTCGCGGCATGACCCGCCCGCCGTCCGCCCCCCGGCCCGTGTCGCCGGCCGATCGACGGCGCAACCTGAAGTCGCGCTCGGTGCTGGCCGGACAGGCGGCCGCAGCAGCCGCCGAGGTCGAGATCGCGCTCGCACCCCGCGCCGATCCGAAGGCCGCCGCGTTCTTCGACGTCGACAACACGATCATGCAGGGCGCCTCGATCTTCCACCTCGCCCGCGGCCTGTACCGCCGCGACTTCTTCTCGGGCCGCGACCTGCTCGGGGCGATCTGGCAGCAGGCCTACTTCCGCATCTCCGGCATCGAGGATCCCGAGCACATCGCCAAGGCGCGGTCGTCGGCCCTGTCGTTCATCGCGGGCCACAGCGTCGCCGAGCTGGAGCGCTTCGCGACGTACGCCGCGCTCGCCGAGGTGCACGGCGCCGACTGGCGGACATGGCCCGAGCCGCTGCGCGATCCGGGCTCCGCCGACGTCGAGGCGGCACGCCAGGACCTCGACGACCGGATCCGCTTCCACGCCTGGCTGCAGCAGCTGTGCGACGAGCAGCTCGCGACCGCCCGCGCCGCGGCGGACGACATGGCCGTCGGAGTCGTGCACGACCTCCCCGTCGGCGTCGACCCGGGCGGCGCCGACGCCTGGGCGCTGCAGGACCTGTTCGCGTCGGACGTGCGGGTGGGCTGCCCGGCCGACGCCTTCAACCCGCTCGGCCAGGACTGGGGCCTGCCGCCGTGGCGACCCGACCGCCTCGCGGCGTCCGGCTACGGGGCGTTCCGCGACGTGGTCCGCAGCGTGCTGCGGCACGGCGACGGGGTCCGCGTCGACCACGTGGCCGGGCTGTGGCGACTGTGGTGGATCCCGCCGGGCGAGCCGGCCCACCGCGGGGCCTACGTGCTCTACGAGGCCGACGTCATGCTCGCGATCCTGCTGCTGGAGGCCACCCGGTCCGACGCCGTCGTCGTGGGCGAGGACCTCGGCACGGTCGAGGACGTCGTCACCGAGACGATGCATCGCCGGGGCGTCCTGAGCTCCGCGGTGCTCTGGTTCGAGCGCGACTGGGACGCTCCGGGGCAGCCCCACGTGCCGCCCAGGCAGTGGGAGCCCGAGACGATGGCCAGCATCAGCACCCACGACCTGCCGACCGTCGCGGGATGGCTGGTCGACGAACGCGTCGAGGTGCAGGCGCGCCTCGGGATGCTCGAGGACCGCGAGGCCGAGCTGGCCCGAGCGGCCGACGACCGGCGCGCGCTGTTCGACCTCGTCGACGCGGAGGGGATCGACCGCTCCGACCCCGTCGTGGCGCTGCACGCCGTGATCGCCCCGGCCGCGTCACGACTCGTGCTCACGTCGCCGGCGGACGCCGTCGGACAGGTCGACCAGCCGAACCTGCCGGGCACGGTCGACGAGTACCCCAGCTGGCGGATCCGGCTCCCCGTCGGCCTCGACGACTTCTTCGCCGACGAACGGGTACGTCGTTGCACAGAGCCGCTGCGTGCCGCCAGACCCTCTGTCGCCGGCGAGCGAACCTGAAGGAGCCCTGTGCGATCCCAGACGGTGCGGGCCTGGCCCGGCCACGCCCATCCCCTCGGTGCCACCTACGACGGCACCGGGACGAACTTCGCCCTCTTCTCCGAGGTCGCTGAGCAGGTCGTGCTGTGCCTGTTCGACGAGACGGGCACCGAGACCCAGGTGGTGCTGGAGGAGGTCGACGGGTTCGTCCACCACGGGTTCCTGCCGGGCGTGGGCCCGGGTCAGCGCTACGGCTACCGCGTCCACGGCCCGTACGACCCGTCCGCGGGGCAGCGCTGCCTGCCGGGCAAGCTGCTGCTCGACCCGTACGCGAAGGCCACCGCCGGGCACGTGGACTGGGACCCGTCGGTGTTCGGCTACCGCTTCGACGCGCCGGAGGAGGCCAACGAGGACGACTCGGCGGGCCACGTGCCCCTCGGCCTGGTCGTCGATCCCTACTTCGACTGGGCCGACGACCGTCCGCCGCGCACCCCGTACCACGAGACGCTGGTCTACGAGGCGCACGTCAAGGGCATGACGGCGCAGCACCCCGACGTCCCGGAGGAGCTGCGTGGCACGTACGCGGCCCTCGCGCACCCGGCCGTGGTCGACCACCTCGTGTCCCTCGGCGTGACCACGCTCGAGCTCCTCCCGGTGCACCAGTTCCTCGTCGACCACCACCTGCAGGAGAAGGGGCTGACGAACTACTGGGGCTACAACACGATCGGCTTCTTCGCGCCGCACGACGGATACGCGGCACAGCCGGGCCGCCAGGTCCAGGAGTTCAAGGCGCTCGTCCGGGCGATGCACCAGGCGGGCATCGAGGTCGTGCTCGACGTCGTCTACAACCACACCGCCGAGGGCAACCACCTCGGGCCCCACCTGTCGATGCGCGGCATCGACAACGCCGCCTACTACCGGCTGGTCGACGACGACCCGCAGTACTACCTGGACCACACAGGGACGGGCAACTCGCTCAACGTGCGGAACCCGCACTCGCTGCAGCTCATCATGGACTCGCTGCGCTACTGGGTCACCGAGATGCACGTCGACGGCTTCCGGTTCGACCTCGCCGCGACGCTGGCGCGCGAGTTCTACGAGGTCGACAAGCTCGCGACGTTCTTCGAGCTCGTGCAGCAGGACCCGGTCGTCAGCCAGGTCAAGCTGATCGCGGA
>JALRKU010000481.1 GCA_023254755.1 Aeromicrobium sp.
GAAGCTCGACCTGCTGCGCATCCCGGCCGAGGTCGAGATCCAGGGCCTGGACCTCAGCGAGGTCCCGGCGACCCCCTACCCCGAGGGCATCCCCGTGACGACCCTCAAGACCGTCAAGGAGAAGGTGACGACCTCATGAACGATGCATTCGGAGACTGGGACGGCGCGACGTGGGTGTTCACGTTCGGCCCCGAGTCGGTCGGCGCGGTGCTCGCCGTGCTGGTCGCGGTCGGGCTGGTCGTGTGGTTCTTCGCCAAGATGATCATCCACGAGAACCACGCCTATGCGCAGATCATCGCCCACGAGCCCGTCGAGCCGGGCCCGGCCGCTGAGGGCGAGCCCTCGGTCTACTGACCGCGGCGCCGGTGAGGAAGGGGTCGGCCCACGGGGCCGGCCCCTTTCTCTGCGAGAACTCAATCTCCAGTTCACGGAGGCGAAACATCACCTCGGTTTACTGATAGTGCACAATGATTCATGTTAGTGAATGCGAGGCGGAGATGGGAACGAGCGAGCTGGCCACGATGGCCGAGGAGCACGGCACCCGGTTCATCCTGGCGCTGTTCGTCGACCTGCGCGGCAAGCCCTGCGCGAAGCTCGTGCCGGTCGAGGCCGTCGACGAGCTCGCCACCGAGGGCGTCGGCTTCGCCGGGTACGCGGTCGGTGCGATGGGGCAGGAGCCGAAGGACCCCGACCTGATGGCGATCCCCGACCCGGCCTCGTTCACGCCGGTGCCGTTCATCAAGCCCGGGCTCGCGATCGTGCACTGCGACCCGCACGTGGAGGGGGAGCCGTGGCCGTACGCGCCGCGCGTCATCCTCAAGTCGGTGCTGCAGCGCGCTGCCGACCTCGACCTGGCGCCCTACGTCGGCGCCGAGGTCGAGTACTTCCTGCTGAAGCGGGCCGAGGACGGTTCGTTGGTGACCGCGGATCCCGGCGACACGGCGGCCCAGCCGTGCTACGACGCCCGCGGGGTCACCCGCATGTTCGACCACCTGACCACGGTCTCGTCGGCGATGAACCAGCTCGGCTGGGGCAACTACGCCAACGACCACGAGGACGGCAACGGCCAGTTCGAGCAGAACTTCGAGTACGCCGACGCGCTGACCACGGCCGACCGCGTCGTCACGCTGCGCTACCTGATCACGATGCTGGCCGAGGAGCGCGGCATGATCGCGACCTTCATGCCCAAGCCGTTCGCCGACCGCACCGGCAGCGGCCTGCACCTGCACCTGTCGCTGCGCACGGGTGACACCCCGGTCTTCCCCGCCGGCGCGGACGCCGACGCGCACGGTCTGGGTCTCTCGCCCACGGCCTACTCGTTCGTCGCCGGCATCCTCGAGCACGCGAGTGCGCTGCAGGCCGTGATCGCACCGACCGTGAACTCGTACAAGCGCACCGGCGCGGTCTCGACGTCGTCAGGCGCCAGCTGGGCACCACGCACGCCCACCTACGGCGGCAACGACCGGACGCACTACATCCGGGTGCCCGACGACCAACGCGTCGAGCTGCGGGGCGGGGACGGCTCCGCCAACCCGTACCTCGCGGTGGCCGCTGCCGTCGCGGCGGGGCTCGACGGCGTCAAGCGCAGCCTCGATCCGGGCACGCCCGGTGCCGGCCGCGAGGCGGCACCGCTGCCGGCCACCCTGGTCGACGCGGTCGCCGCGTTCGAGGCCGACGACGTCGTCACGGGAGCGCTCGACGCCGCCGGCGAGGGCGTGGCCGCATACTTCGCGCGGCTGAAGCGCGAGGAGTTCCACGCCTGGCACGCGCAGGTGTCGGCGTGGGAGATCGACCAGTACCTGCAGGCCTTCTGAGCGCGAGCGACGAGAGCCGGGAACGAGAAGCGAGGAGGAGCACGACATGTGTGGAATCGTCGGCCTGCACCTGCGCGACGACGCGCTGCAGCCACGACTGGGTGAGCTCGTCACGGCGATGCTGTGCGAGATGAGCGAGCGGGGGGCCGACTCCGCGGGCATCGCGGTCTACGGCGACCCGACCTGGTCGCCGCCGGGGCAGGGCTCGGTCTCCCTCGTCGACGCGCCCGAGGGCCTGGCCGACGCGGTCGCGGCAGCCCTGCGCGATCGAGGTTCGGACGCCACGGTCACCGCCGTCTCGATCGGCGACGTGGTCTCCGTGCGTGCCGCGGTGCCGTCGGACGAGCTGCTCGCGGTGGTCAGGGTGGTCGCCCCCGACGCGCTCGTCGTGGGCTTCGGCGAGGACGTCACGGTGCTCAAGGGCGTGGGTCGTCCGCGCGAGCTCGCCGACGCCTGGGGACTTGCGCAGGCGCAGGGCTGGCAGGCGGTCGGCCACACCCGGATGGCCACCGAGTCGGCCGTGACGCCCGGTGGGGCACACCCGTACGCGGTGGGAGCCGACCAGTGCATGGTCCACAACGGATCGTTCGCCAACCACGCCACGATCCGGCGCCTCCTGAAGGCGTCGGGTGTCGAGTTCGACAGCGAGAACGACACCGAGGTGGGCGCGCGGTTCATCGCGCAGCAGCTGTCGGACGGCCACGACGTCGCCACCGCACTGAAGGCGCTGTGCGCCGAGTTCGACGGCTTCTACACGCTGCTGGTCTCGAACAGCGACTCGTTCGCCGTCGTGCGTGATGCGATCGCGTGCAAGCCGGCCGTGATCGCCGAGACCGACGCCTGGGTCGCGATGGCCTCGGAGTATCGCGCGCTCGTCGGCCTGCCCGGCATCGAGGCGGCCCGGATCTTCGAGCCCGAGCCCGAGCAGATCTATGCCTGGACCCGTTTCTGAGATGGAGAGCGCCCTGATGACCGAGACCACGTTCGACCTCGCCGTCACCCCGCTCCGCGAGGTCAACGCCGCCCTGCACGCCGCGGCCCCGCCGGAACGGGTGACGATCACCCGGCCGGGCGGCGCGCACAGCGTCGCCGTGGGCATCGACGCCCCGATCGACGTCACGGTCGACGGCCACGTCGGCTACTACGCGGCCGGCATGAACCAGCAGGCGACCGTGACGATTCGCGGCAACGCGGGCGTCGGCGTCGGCGAGAACATGATGAGCGGCACCGTGTGGGTCACCGGCAACGCGTCGCAGTCCGCGGGCGCGACCGCCCACGGTGGGCTGCTCGTCGTCGAGGGCGACGCGGCCGCCCGCTGCGGCATCTCGATGAAGGGCGTCGACATCGTCGTCGGCGGCAGCGTCGGCCACATGAGCGCCTTCATGGCGCAGGCCGGAACGCTCGTCGTGCGCGGCGACGCCGGCGACGCCCTCGGCGACTCGATCTACGAGGCCCACCTCTACGTCAGGGGCGCGGTCGCGTCGCTCGGCGCCGACTGCGTGGCCAAGCAGATGGGGCCCGAGCACGTCGAGGAGCTGAGCCGGCTGCTGAAGGAGGCCGGCTTC
>JALRKU010000498.1 GCA_023254755.1 Aeromicrobium sp.
TTGGCCGGGTTGCCGTACTGGTAGAGCATCTTCCAGTCCGGGTGCTCGGCCGCGATGCCCTTCGCCACCCGCACGGCCTCGTTGGAGCCGCCGGCGGCCGGCGAGTCGATGATCTCGGCACCCCACATGGTGAGCAGCTGCCGTCGCTCGATCGACGTGTTCTCGGGCATGACGCAGACCAGGCGGTAGCCGCGCTGCCGCGCCACCATCGCGAGCGAGATGCCCGTGTTGCCGCTGGTGGGCTCGAGGATCGTGTCGCCCTCGACGAGCGTGCCGTCGGCCTCGGCGCGCTCGATCATCGACAGCGCCGCGCGGTCCTTGATCGAGCCCGTGGGGTTCTGGTCCTCGAGCTTGGCCCAGAGGCGCACCTCGGGCGTCGGGGACAGGTTCGGCAGCCCCACCAGAGGGGTGCCGCCGACCGAGTCGATCAGCGAGTCGAAGCGCACGTGCCAGCCGCCCGCAGCACTGGATCGGCTGCTCCGCCCGCCACGGCGGGAAGGATGACGACCGTCGCGCCGTCCTTGACCGCGGTCGCGAGGCCACCGGTGAAGCGGATGTCCTCGTCGTCGACGTAGATGTTCACGAAGCGGCGGACCTCGTCGGCCTCGACCAGACGGTCCTTGATGCCGGCGTAGTTCGCCTCGAGGTCGTCGATCACGTCGGCGACCGTGCCGCCCGATGCCTCGACCGCACGCTGGTCGTTCGTGTACGTGCGCAGGATCGTGGGGATGCGGACCTCTGCCATGTCAGGACTCTGCCTTCTGCTGCTCGGGGGTGGAACCGTCTGCATAACCGTCGACGACGGTGACTTCTTCCTCGGTGACGACGCCGTCGACGATCCGGTACGACCGGAAGTCGATCGGCGCGCCGTCGACCTCGGCGCCGTCGCGCGTCGAGACGAGCACGTAGTGCGCGTTCGGCTCGGACGCGAGGTTGATGTCGGTGCGCGACGGATAGGCCTCGGTCGCGGTGTGGGAGTGGTAGACGACCACGGGTTCCTCGTCGTTGTCGTCCATCTCGCGGTACAGCCGCAGCAGGTCGCCGGAGTCGAACTCGTAGAAGGTCGGCGACATCGCGGCGTTGAGCATGGGGACGAACCGCTGCGGGCGGTCGGAGCCCACGGGCCCGGCGACCACGCCGCACGCCTCGTCGGGGTGGTCACGGCGTGCGTGGGCCACGATGGCGTCGCGCGTGGCGCGGTCGATCGTCAGCACCCGCCGAGTTTATCGGCCCCGGTCGGCGCACCTGCACCGACGGTCGTGGGCTGAGACGTCAGTCGAGCGAGACGACCAGCGACTCCTGCACGTAGCCGAGCCAGTCGTAGATCTCGGCCATCGCGGCGGTGGCCTCGTCGTCGGAGTGGGCGACGAGCTGCGCGTCCTCGTCGGTCTCGATCCCGAGCCGGACCGCGAGCGACAGCCGGACGTCGGTGAGCGCCTTGAGCCACGCCTGGACCTCGGCGGCGTCGAGCTCGACCTCGACCTGCGGGTCGTCCTCGGTCGGCAGCCCCGGGGTGAGGCCGCCGGTGATCAGCGAGGCGAGCAGGGTCTCGGCGTTCTGCACCTTCAGCGACGTCAGCGAGCGCTCGGTGAGGCGGCGGAAGTCGGCGGCGTCCTCGTCGGCCCCGCGGAACGACTCGGCCCGGTAGGCGTCGGGGAGCAGGCGGCGGAGCACGGGGTCCTCGGGCGGCTCGGCGGGACCGCCGAGACCCAGCTGGACCGCGAGCGGGTCGGGGTCGGACTCCCCCGCCGCGTTGCGGTCGCGCAACAGCTCGACGACCTGGCTGGTGAGGCTGGCGAGCAGGTGCGCCTCGGCCGCCTCGAACGTGGCGGTCGTGCCGCCCCGGCGGCGCTTCTTGAACGGCTTCACGTCGCGCTCCGCTCGTCGTGCCCGCGACCGAGATCGGGCGAGCCGACCACCTGACGAGCGCCTGACCGCGCGCTCATGCCGCATCGCTCCGGTCGAGCGTCGCCCAGAGGCCGTGTTCGTGCACCAGGCCTCCCGGCGAGGCGTTCAGGATGTTCATGCCGCATCGCTCCGGTCGAGCGTCGCCCAGAGGCCGTATTCATGCATCGCCTGGACGTGGCGCTCCATCTGCTCGCGGCTGCCGCTGGAGACGATGGCCCGGCCGTCGGTGTGGACCGCCATCATCAGCTCGTGCGCCTTCTCCTCGGTGTAGCCGAAGTAGTTGCGGAAGACGTAGGCCACGTACGACATCAGGTTGACCGGGTCGTTCCAGACGATGGTGACCCACGGGTCCTCCAGCTGCACGACGTCGTCGACATCGGGCTGCTCGATCTCCACGGGCGCGGGGGACGTCACGTGGCCATTGTGTCGCAGTCCCCCACGTCGGCGAAACGGCGCTCGCACGTCGCCCGCGGGCGGCCCGCGCACTAGGTTGACGGACGTGGACACCACCGCGCTGCTGACGGACCGGTACGAGCTGACCATGCTGCAGGCCGCCCTGGCCGACGGCACGGCCCATCGCGACAGCGTCTTCGAGCTGTTCTCGCGGCGCCTGGTCGGCGGCCGCCGCTTCGGGGTCGTCGCCGGCACGGGGCGCCTGCTCGACGCGCTGGAGCGCTTCCACTTCGACGACGCCACCCTGTCCTGGTTGCGCGACGCCGAGGTCGTCGACGGTCCGACGCTCGACTGGCTGGCGGACTACCGCTTCTCGGGCTCGATCTGGGGGTACCGCGAGGGCGAGGTCTACCTGCCCCAGTCCCCCGTGCTGGTGGTCGAGTCGTCGTTCGCGGAGGGCGTGCTGCTCGAGACGGTGTTCCTGTCGATCCTCAACCACGACTCGGCGATCGCGTCGGCGGCGGCGCGGATGATCTCCGCGGCCCGAGGGCGTCCCTGCATCGAGATGGGCTCGCGACGCACCCACGACGAGGCCGCGGTGGCCGCGGCGCGCGCCGCGGTGCTCACCGGCTTCGCGTCGACGTCGAACCTCGAGGCGGGCCGACGCCACGCCGTGCCCACCACGGGCACCAGTGCCCACGCGTTCACGTTGCTGCACGACACCGAGCGCGACGCGTTCCGGGCGCAGGTCGACTCGCTCGGCGTCGGCACCACGCTGCTGGTCGACACCTACGACATTCGCGAGGCCATCGAGGTCGCCGTCGAGGTCGCCGGACCCGACCTGGGTGCGGTCCGCATCGACTCCGGCGACCTGGTGTCGCTGGCGCACCAGGTGAGGGCGCAGCTCGACGGACTCGGAGCGACCGGCACCCGCATCATCGTCACGAGCGATCTCGACGAGCACACCATCGCTGCCCTGGCCGCCGCCCCGGTCGACGGATACGGAGTCGGCACGTCGCTGGTCACGGGCTCGGGCGTGCCGACGAGCGGCTTCGTCTACAAGCTGGTCGCCCGCTCGGACGACGACGGCACGATGGTGCCGGTCGCGAAGAAGAGCAGCGACAAGGTCTCCGTCGGTGGCCGCAAGTACGCGCTGCGACGACGCACCGAGGGCGTCGCCGTGGCCGAGGTGATCGGCGTCGGCACGCCACCCTCCGACGACGGCGACGACCGCGAGCTCCTGGTCGAGCTGGTCCGCGACGGAGAACGCGTGCACGCACCGACGAACGAGCAGATCCTCGCCCACCACCGGGCCGCGCTCGCCGAGCTCCCCGCCGAGGCCGGCCAGCTGTCCCCCGGCGGACCCGTCATCGAGACCGTCCTGCAGTAGCCGACCACGGCGCGGCACACTGGAGGCATGACCGCTCCCTCCACGACCGCGCTGATCGTCGTCGACGTCCAGAACGACTTCTGCGAAGGCGGGTCGCTCGCCGTGACGGGCGGGGCGCAGGTCGCGGCCGACGTGGCCGAGCTGATCGCGACCGGCGAGTACGAGACGGTCGTCGCGACGCGCGACCACCACGTCGATCCGGGGCCGCACTTCTCGGACACGCCCGACTTCGTCGACTCGTGGCCTCCGCACTGCGTCGTCGGCACCGAGGGCGAGCTGCTGCACGCCCCGCTGCGCGACGACCTGTTCGCGGCGACGTTCCTCAAGGGCGAGTACGAGGCCGCCTACTCCGGTTTCGAGGGTGCCACCGCCGAGGGCGACGGTCTGGCCGACTGGCTCCGGGCCCACGGCATCACGCACGTCGACGTCTGCGGCATCGCGACGGACCACTGCGTGCGCGCGACCGCGCTCGACGCAGCGCGTGAGGGCTTCGCCGTGCGCGTGCTGGAGGACCTGACCGCGGCGGTCACGCCCGACGCCCTGCCTCGGGTGCGTCAGCTGCTGGGCGAGGCCGGGGTCACGCTGAGCACGTCACCGTGATCCCCGTTCGGCAGCACCAGTGCCACGACGGCACCCAGGAGCCCGCCGACGAGGGCGGGCACCGAGATCGCCGCGATCGCGCGCGTGCTCTTGTGCGTCTGCATGCGCCCAGCGTGGCCGGACCGGGCGAACGGTCGGCCGACACCGGGTGAACTCGACCCGACCGCCCGCCGTCGATCTCAGAGCAGGGCGTCGGCCAGCAGCTCCAGGGTGCGGACACGGGCCGGAGCGGTGCGCGGGTCGACCCCACGGCGGGCCGACCCCACGGGGTGCAGCATGACCTCGTCGACGTCGTAGGTCTCGGCCAGCGCGGTGATCTCCTTGGCCGCCTGGTCGGGGTCGCCCACCACAGCACGTCCGAGTCCGGAGTCGACCAGACCCTGCATCTGCAGCGGCAGGTCGAGCGCCTCGGCGTCCTCGACCAGGTCCAGCGGCGCCAGCGGCTGACCGGTGCGCAGTCGCGCCATGTTCTGCAGGTTCGGCAGCGCCAGCGCTGCGGCCTCGTCGGCGCTGTCGGCGACGCTCACGTTGACCGTGAGGAACGTGACCGGCTCCGA
Organism: Aeromicrobium sp.; assembly: GCA_023254755.1. Classification (GTDB taxonomy): domain Bacteria; phylum Actinomycetota; class Actinomycetes; order Propionibacteriales; family Nocardioidaceae; genus Aeromicrobium. The sequence continues at coordinate 4,849 of JALRKU010000498.1, forward strand.
CGCCAGGTCGCTGGGACGGAACTCGCGGCGGTACGTCGCGAGCGCCTCGTCGGTCCCCTGACCCGAGAAGTGGTGCGCGAACACGTAGGGCAGGCCCTTGGCCGCCGCGAGGTGCGCCGAGTACATCGACGACCCGAGCAGCCACAGCCGCGGCTCGCTCGTGGCCGCCGGAGTGGCCTTGAGCTGGTACTGCTGCCGGGGCAGCTGGACCTGGGCGCCTGCGGCGCTCATCAGGGCGGCGACGTCGTCGAGGTACTGCGGGAACTTCTCGACGTCCTCCTC
>JALRKU010000001.1 GCA_023254755.1 Aeromicrobium sp.
GCCCGGGCGCACCCGGCCGGTCATCCTCGCCGGGCCGGACGAGGCCGTCCTGCGGGACTGCTACCGGGCCGTGAGCGCATGAGCCCGGTCGACGTCACGGGACGCGTCGACCGCCTGCGCCGGCTCCTCGTGGAGCGCGGACTCGACGGGATCGTCGTGACGACCCTGGTCAACGTGCGCTACCTGACCGGATTCACCGGCTCGAACGGTGCCGCCGTCGTGCCGGTCGAGGGCGCGGTCGTCCTGCTGACCGACGGCCGCTACCGCGACCAGGCCGCGGCTGAGGCCCCGGGCCTCGAGATCGAGGTCGACCGCGACCTCCTGGGCCGGGCCGCGGCTCGCGTCGTCGGGCGCTGGGCGGTCGAGACGCACACCCTCAGCGTCGACGCGCACGCGTCGATCGCCTCCCGCGCCGCCGCCGAGCTGGTCCCCGCCGAACGCGTCGTCGAGAGCCTGCGCGAGGTCAAGGACGACCGCGAGGTGGCTGCGCTCCGCGACGCCTGCCGGATCTCCGTCGAGGCGCTCGAGTGGCTGCTCGAGCAGCCGCTGACCGGCCGCACCGAGCGGCAGGTGGCGCGGACGCTGGAACAGCGGATGCTCGACGTCGGCGCGGAGGCCGTGGCGTTCGACACGATCGTCGCCGCCGGCGAGAACAGCGCGATCCCGCACCACCAGCCGACCGACCGCGTCGTCGGGCGGGGCGACCTGCTCAAGATCGACTTCGGCGCCCGGGTCGACGGCTACCACGCCGACTGCACCCGCACCGCGGTCGTCGGTCCTCCGGCCGACTGGCAGCGCGAGATCCACCAGGCGGTGCAGGAGTCCCAGGCGGCCGGCGTCGCGCTGTGCGTCGAGGGCACGCCGGTCTCCGACGTCGACGCCGCGTCGCGCGGCTCGCTGGCGGCGTCCGGGTGGCTGGAGCACTTCACGACGGGCCTCGGTCACGGGGTGGGGCTCCTCATCCACGAGGACCCGTTCATCGGCGCGTCGCACGCCGGTAGACTGGCCAGTCGCACCGTCCTCACGGTCGAACCGGGCATCTACCTCCCGGGCCGCGGGGGAGTGCGCATCGAAGACACCGTCGTCGTGCGGCCCCAGGGGAACGGCCCCGAGGTGCTGACCGCGACGACCACCGACCTGCGGGAGATCGCCTGATGGCCACCACCAACGACCTGAAGAACGGCCTGGTGCTCAAGATCGACGGACAGCTGTGGTCCGTCGTCGAGTTCCAGCACGTGAAGCCCGGCAAGGGGCCGGCCTTCGTGCGCACCAAGCTCAAGAGCATCGAGTCGGGCAAGGTCGTCGACAAGACCTTCAACGCCGGCACGAAGGTCGAGACGGCCAACGTCGACAAGCGCACGATGCAGTACCTGTACAACGACGGCAGCAGCTACGTGTTCATGGACACCTCGACGTTCGACCAGACCGAGGTCACGCCCGAGGCCATGGGCAGCACGGTCGACTACCTGCTGGAGAACCAGGAGGCCGTCGTCGCGACGAACGACGGCCGGGTGCTGTACGTCGAGCTCCCGGCCTCGGTCGAGCTCGTCGTCGAGTACACCGAGCCGGGCCTGCAGGGCGACCGGTCCAGCGGCGGCACCAAGCCCGCCCGCCTCGAGACCGGCAAGGAGATCCAGGTCCCGCTGTTCCTGACGACCGGCGAGAAGGTCAAGGTCGACACCCGCGACGGCAGCTACCTGGGGCGCGTCAGCTCCTGATGGGTGCCCGCACCAAGTCGCGCAAGCGCGCGCTCGACGTCCTCTTCGAGTCCGAGCTCCAGGACCGCCCGGTCGGCGGCACGCTGGAGGAGCGGCGCTCGCCCGACCACGAGTACCCCGCGAACGACTACGCGGCGCTGCTCGTGGAGGGCGTCATCGACCACCAGACGCGTCTCGACGCCCTGATCGCCGAGCACGCGGTGGGCTGGACGCTCGACCGCATGCCGGCCGTCGATCGCAACCTGCTCCGCATCGGCGTCTACGAGATCGTGTTCCGCGACGACGTGCCCGACCAGGTCGCCGTGAGCGAGGCGGTCGAGCTCGCCCGGGACCTGTCCACCGACGAGTCGCCGCGGTTCGTGGGCGGTCTGCTCGGTCGCATCGTGGAGGTCAAGGCGGCCGGCGAGGTCGACGCGAGCTAGCCGCCCGAACCGGTGACGCGGGGCCGCCGGGCGCCTGCTAGTCTCGGACGCGTTCGACATCCTTTAACGGCCGTCCCGTGAGGCGGAGAAGGAGGTCAGCGTGGTCGCCGTGCCTGCGTCCGCGCGGACGGTCCTGGACGACCAGGACATCTCCCGTGCGTTGACCCGCATCACCCACGAGATCCTCGAGAAGAACCGCGACTCCGCCGGACTGGTGATCCTCGGCATCCCCACGCGGGGCGTCCACCTCGCTCGCCGGATCGCCGAGCGCATGTCGCAGGTCGAGGGGCGCGAGATCGTCGCCGGCGCGCTCGACGTCACGATGTACCGCGACGACCTGCGACTGAAGCCGGCCCGTGCGCTCGAGCACACCGAGATCCCCGACGACGTCGACGGCAAGGTCGTCGTGCTGGTCGACGACGTGCTGTTCAGCGGTCGCACGATCCGGGCGGCCCTCGACGCGCTGTCCGACATCGGCCGCCCCAGGGCGGTCCAGCTGGCGGTGCTGATCGACCGCGGCCACCGTGAGCTGCCGATCCGCGCGGACTTCGTCGGCAAGAACCTGCCCACGTCGCTCGCCGAGAAGGTCCAGGTCCGCCTGGCCGAGTCGGACTCCGCCGAGTCGGGCGAGAGGGACCACGTCACGATCGTCCAGTCCGAGCAGGGGGAGTCCGCATGATCAAGCACCTGCTGAGCGCCGGCGACCTGTCGAAGGACGACGCCACGCGCGTGCTCGACACCGCCGAGGAGCTGCTCGGGGTCGCCAGTCGGCCCATCAAGAAGCTGCCGACCCTGCGCGGCCGCACGGTGGTCAATCTGTTCTTCGAGGACTCCACGCGCACGCGCATCTCGTTCGAGGCCGCGGCCAAGCGACTGTCCGCCGACGTCATCAACTTCTCCGCCAAGGGGTCCAGCGTCAGCAAGGGGGAGAGCCTCAAGGACACGGCCCTCACCCTGCAGGCGATGGGCGCCGACGCGGTCGTGATCCGGCACGGGGCCTCGGGCGCACCGCACCGGCTGGCGCAGTCGAGATGGACCCGCGGGGCCGTCGTCAACGCGGGCGACGGCACGCACGAGCACCCGACGCAGGCGCTGCTCGACGCCTTCACGATGCGACGCCACCTGGGCGACCTCGACGGCAAGAACATCACGATCGTCGGCGACGTGCTGCACAGCCGGGTCGCGCGGTCGAACGCGCTGCTGCTGCACACCCTCGGTGCCCACGTCACGCTCGTGGCGCCGCCCACCCTGCTGCCCGTCGGCGTGGGTGCCTGGCCGGTCGAGACGTCCTACAGCCTCGACGACTCGCTCGAGAAGGCCGACGCCGTGATGATGCTCCGGGTGCAGGCCGAGCGGATGAACGCCGCCTACTTCCCGAGCGCCCGCGAGTACAGCCGACGCTACGGCCTCGACGTCGCCCGGATGGGACGTCTGCAGGACCACGCGATCGTCATGCACCCCGGACCCATGAACCGCGGCATGGAGATCACCGCCGACGTCGCCGACTCGGACCGCTCCGTGATCGTGGAGCAGGTCACGAACGGCGTCGCGGTCCGCATGGCCGTCCTCTACCTGCTGGTCGGCGGAGCCGACACCGACACCGAAGGAGACGCATGACGTCGTACGTCATCCGCCGCGCGAACGTGCTCGGCGGCGATCCGGTCGACATCGCGATGGAGGACGGGGTGATCACCGGCGTCGGCGCCGACCTGACCGGCGACGAGGTCGTCGACGCCACGGGGCTGATCGCCCTGCCCGGCCTCGTCGACCTGCACACCCA
>JALRKU010000091.1 GCA_023254755.1 Aeromicrobium sp.
GAGATGCCGAGCGACTCGAGGGCCTTGGCGGCGACGCCCTCGCCCTCGTGGATCAGGCCGAGGAGGATGTGCTCCGTGCCGATGTAGTTGTGGCTGAGCATGCGCGCCTCTTCCTGGGCGAGCACGACCACACGACGAGCACGGTCGGTGAATCTTTCGAACATTCGTCCCCCTCTACTGGACTAGGCATCCAGTCTAGACGTGGACGGACAAGCCGCTGATCGGTTGTCCGATACGTCATCCAACCGTCACATGGCCCGGGTCGTTCCCCCGTTCGCCCTGGGCGTAAACGGGCGGCCCAGGGCGGTCGTCGGGAACACCCGGTCTCCTGACAGAGTTCTGGTGGCCGATGCCGACCCGCCCGAAGGACCCCCGCATGAGCGAGAACCAGACCGTCGAGCCGATGATCGGCCGCGTCCGGCGGTCGCTCGCGGCGTCGGGCCCCGAGCAGATCGGGGCCGGTCTGCTGCTGGCGGCGACGGTCACGGCGATCGTGTGGGCGAACCTCGGCGGCGGCTACGACCGCTTCTGGGGCACCGAGCTGCACGCCTCGGTCGGCGCCACGTCGTTCCACCTCGACCTGTACCACGCCGTCAACGACGCCCTGATGGCGTTCTTCTTCTTCGCGGTCGGTCTCGAGGTCAAGCGGGAGCTGACGATCGGCGAGCTGACCGACCGGTCGCGTGCGCTGGTTCCCGCCGCCGCGGCGGTCGCGGGCCTGGTCGTGCCCGCCCTGGTCTTCCTGGTGCTGTCGCGCGACTCCGGCGCGGCGCACGCGTGGGGCGTCGTCATCTCGACCGACACCGCGTTCCTGGTCGGCGCGCTGGCGATCATCGGTCCCAAGCACCCGGCCCGCCTGCGGGTGTTCCTGCTGACGCTGGCGGTGGTCGACGACATCGGGGCCCTGGGGGCCATCGCGATCTTCTACACCGAGGACCTGCGGGTCGGGCCGCTGCTCGTCGCCCTCGCGGCGCTGGGCGCGGTCGCCGCCACCCGCTTCGCGCCGGTGCCCCGCGGACCGCTGTACGCGACGTGCGCGGTGGTGGCCTGGTTCGGGCTGCACGAGGCCGGCGTGCACGCGACGCTGGCCGGCGTGGCCGTCGCGCTGCTGATCCCCGTCGCCGAGCCGCGGCGCGACGACGTCGAGCGCGCCGTCGAGCTCACCCGCGCGTTCCGCCAGTCCCCCAACCCCCGGTACGCCGCGGCGGCAGGGCGCCAGCTGCGGGCGTCGATCTCGATCAACGAGCGCCTCCAGCAGGCGTTCGAGCCGTACGTGGCCTACCTGATCCTGCCGGTGTTCGCCCTCGCCAACGCCGGTGTCGTGCTCGACGGCCCGACGCTCGACCGGGCGGTGTCGTCGAGTCTCACGTGGGGCGTGATCGGCGGCCTGGTGGTCGGCAAGCTGGTCGGCATCACGGTCGCCACCGTCGCGGTCCAGCGCGCGGGGATCGGTCGGCTGGCGCCCGGCCTGACGATCGGCCGGGTCGCGGGCGGCGCCGCGCTCTCGGGCATCGGCTTCACGATCAGCCTGCTCATCGTCGGCATCGCGATCGACGATCCGCAGCTGCAGGACGAGGCCCGCGTGGGCGTCCTCGCGGCCTCGGTCATCGCGTTCGTCATCGGCGCCGTGATCCTGACGGTGCTCGACCGCCGCCGGCCGGTCACTCCTCCGGGCGCGACGCTGCTCCGACCGTTCGACCCCGAGCGCGACCACTACTTCGGTCGGCCCGACGCCCCGTACGTGCTGGTCGAGTACGGCGACTTCGAGTGCCCGTTCTGCAGCAAGGCCACCGGCATGGTCAGCGAGGTCGTGCGCCACTTCGGCGACGACGTCGCCTGGGTCTGGCGGCACCTGCCACTGCACCAGCACCACCCGCACGCCGAGCTCGCCGCGCGCGCCTACGAGGCGGCCGACCTGCAGGACCGCCGTTCGGAGATGTCGGCGCTGCTGTGGGCCCACCAGGACCGCCTGGAACGGCTCGACCTGCTCGGCTACGCGGCCGAGATCGGCCTGGACCTGGAGCGCTTCGAGGCCGACCTGGACTCCGAGGCCGTCCGCCGCCGGGTGCGCGAGGACGAGGACGACGCCGACCTGATGGACGTCAGCGGCACCCCGACCTTCTTCGTCGGCGACCGCCGTCACGTCGGCCAGTGGGACGCCGCGACGATGATCGCGGCGCTCGAGGCCAGCCGGCGCTGACGCGGCGCTCCACGCGTCGAGGGCGATCGGGCACCGCCCGGGACCGGGCGTCAGGCCTCGGCGCGCGACAGCGGGAAGAGGATGGCCTCGCGGATGCCGACGCCCTGCAGCAGCATCACGAGACGGTCGACGCCCAGGCCCATGCCGCCGGCGGGCGGCATGCCGAACTCGAGCGCCCGCAGGAAGTCCTCGTCGACGTCCATCGCCTCGGGATCGCCGGCCGCCGCGAGGCGCGACTGCTCCTCGAGCCGCTCGCGCTGGACGACCGGGTCGTTGAGCTCGGAGTACGCCGGAGCCAGCTCGACGCCGTTGATGATCAGGTCCCACGCCTCCACCAGGCCCGGCACGGAACGGTGCTTCTTGGCCAGCGGGCGGACCGCCTCGGGGTAGTCGCACACGAACGTGGGCTGGATCAGCGTGTGCTCGACCAGCTTCTCGAACAGCTCGAGCAGCACCTCGCCCGCACCCCAGTGCTCCTGCAGCGCGACGTCGTGGGTCGCCGCCAGTGCCGTGAGCTCGGCCTCGGAGGTGTCGACCGTGACGGTCGAGCCGACCGCCTCCGACACCAGCTCGTGGATCGTGGCGCGGCGCCAGTCGGCCTCGAGGTCGATCTCGGACCCGTCGCGGCCCGGCACGACCGTCTTGCCGACGGCGCGCGCGGCGTCGAGCACCAGCGACCTGACCAGCTCGGCCATCGTGTCGTAGGAGCCGTACGCCTCGTAGACCTCGAGCATCATGAACTCGGGGTT
>JALRKU010000102.1 GCA_023254755.1 Aeromicrobium sp.
CGCCATTGTCATTGCCAACATTGGGTAGCCAGTTTTGACGAACCCAAATGTTGCCAAAGAAGCCCATTTCATCGGTTGAGTGCATACGACTTAAACAGATGGCCCAGCGACAACAGATTCCACTTCAACTGCTGGCGGCAACGGTGGGGGCGTGTCGTCGTATGTAATTTCGCCAGAATACCCGCCAACAAACGGGACGACATCTTTTTTAAGCATTGCCCACGCATACGTTGGTGCGTAAGACTCAATGACCTCTTGATGAGGCTCATCTGAGTACGGGAACCTAACGCTAATCAAATGAGACGGCAGTCCCTCAGATTCGTAAAGAACCGTTGCGCAACGTGCGGCAACGTCAACCCCGATCGCACCGCCCCGTCGATGTTCGAGCCCGTCCACGGCTCGGCTCCCGACATCGCCGGTCAGTCCAAGGCCGATCCGACGGCAGCGATCCTCTCGGCCGGCCTGCTCCTCGAGCACCTCGGCCTGCCCGACGCGGCCGCAGCGATCACCGCCGCCGTCGAGGACGACATCGCCCGCCGCGACGGCACCCCTCGGTCCACCGAGGAGGTGGGGGAGGCCATCGCGTCGCGCGTGGCCGGAGGCGTACCGGTCCGCTGACCGCTACCTCTCCGACACACCGAAGGACTACCGTGAACGCCATGACCACCACAGGATTCGCCGCCCGCTTCGAGCAGAACCCGGCCGCGAGGCCGGACGCCGAGCGCGACGAGATCCTGGCCGACCCCGGGTTCGGCACCTACTTCACTGACCACATGTTCGTGGCGGACTGGACGCCGGCCGACGGCTGGCACGACGCGCGCGTCGTGCCCTACGGCCCCATCACCCTCGACCCGTCCGCAGCGGTGCTGCACTACGCCCAGGAGATCTTCGAGGGCCTCAAGGCGTACCGCCACGACGACGGCGCCGTGTACCTGTTCCGTCCCGACCAGAACGCCGCCCGCCTGCAGCGCTCGGCGCGTCGTCTGGCCCTGCCCGAGCTGCCGACCGAGTGGTTCACCGGCGCGATCAAGGCGCTGCTGCAGGCCGACGGCGGCTGGGTCCCGTCCGGCGGCGAGAAGAGCCTGTACCTGCGTCCGTTCATGTACGCCTCGGAGTCCTTCCTCGGCGTCCGGCCCGCCCAGCGGGTGACGTTCTCCGTCATCGCCTCACCGGCGGGCGCCTACTTCAAGGGTGGCGTCAAGCCGGTCTCGATCTGGCTGTCGACGCAGTACTCGCGGGCGGGCGCCGGGGGCACCGGCGCGGCCAAGTGCGGCGGCAACTACGCCGCGAGCCTGCTGCCCCAGCAGGAGGGCATCGCCCAGGGCTGCGACCAGGTCGTGTTCCTGGACTCGACCGAGCAGACCTACATCGAGGAGCTCGGCGGCATGAACCTGTTCTTCGTGCGGGCCGACGGCTCGATCGTCACGCCCGAGCTCAGCGGCTCGATCCTCGAGGGCATCACGCGCGACAGCATCCTGACCATCGCGCGCGACCTCGGCCACGACGTCGTCGAGCGCAGGGTGTCGATCGACGAGTGGCGCGACGGCGTCGCCGACGGCTCGATCACCGAGGTGTTCGCGTGCGGCACGGCCGCCGTGGTCACCCCGGTCGGCACGCTCAAGTGGGACGGTGGCGAGCTGACCTGGGGCGACGGCGACGCGGGCAAGGTCACGTCCGACCTGCGTGCCGCGCTGATCGACGTGCAGCACGGTCGGGCCGACGACCGGCACGGGTGGATGACGGCGGTCAACTAGCCGGATCGTCGGACACGACGACCTTGCCGATCACCCGACCCGACTCCACCAGGCGGTGCGCCTCGCGTAGGTGCGCGGCGTCGATCGGTGAGAGCAGGGTCGTCATGGTCGTCCGCACCTCGCCGCGGTCGACCAGGTCCGCGACCCGGTCGAGCAGCTCGTGCTGGCGCACCATGTCGGCGCGCCCCTGGATCGCGCGGGTGAACATCAGCTCCCAGTGCCACGACAGGCTCTTGGACTTGAGCGCTCGGACGTCGAGGGTCTCGGGGTCGTCGATCGCCACCACCGCGCCGAACGGGGCCAGCACCTCCACGAACGCGTCGACCATCCCGGCCGAGTGGGCGGTGAAGATCCAGTCCACGCCGCCCGGCGCGACGGCCAGCACCTCGGTGACCAGGTCGCCACGGTGGTCGACGACGTGCTCGGCGCCGAGGGATCGGACCCACTCGACGCCCTCGGGCCGTGACGCCGTCGCGATCACGGTGACCTCGGGCAGCAGGCGCTCGGCGAGCTGCAGCAGGATCGAGCCGACGCCGCCGGTCGCGCCGACCACCAGCAGGGTTCCCTCCGACGCCGGCGCGAGTCCGAGCTTGTCGAACAGCGCCTCCCAGGCGGTGATCGTGGTCAGGGGGAGCGCAGCCGCCTCGGCGAAGGACAGCGTCGTCGGCTTGCGTCCGACGATGCGCTCGTCGACGGCGTGCAGGGCCGCGTTCGTGCCGGGCCGGGTGATGTCGCCGGCGTACCAGACCTCGTCGCCGGGCGAGAACAGCGTGACGGCCTCGCCGACCTCGCGGACGACTCCTGCTGCGTCGAAGCCGAGCACGCGCGGTCCGTCCGGATCGCCGCCTGCGCGGACCTTCACGTCGACGGGGTTGACCGACACGGCGCGCACCTCGACGACGAGGTCGTGAGGGCGGGGAGCCGGCGACGCGACCTGCAGGTCCAGGAGGCTCTCGGTGTCGTCGACGGGCAGGGAACGGGTGTAGCCGACAGCGGCGATCGTGGTCATGCGGCCAGCCTGCGCCGCACCCCGTGGTTACCGTCAAGGGCACCTGCTACCCATCGGATACCATCGGGCCGTGACCGCCCATCTCGACACCTGTGACCGCAACGACGTCTACGCCGCCGCGTGCCCGTGTCGCGAGATGCTGGACCTGCTGGCCAACAAGTGGTCGGCGCTCGCGATCGGAGCGATGGAGTCGGGGCCGCAACGGTTCGGCGAGCTCCGCCAGACGCTCGACGGCATCAGCCCCAAGGTCCTCTCGGCCACGCTCAAGCGACTCGAGGGCGCCGGGCTGGTCGACCGCGAGGTGTTCGCCGAGGTGCCGCCTCGCGTCGAGTACTCGCTGACCGCCCTGGGCCTCAGTGCGGCCGACCCGCTCGCCGCGCTCCGTGACTGGGTCGAGGACCACGTGGGCGACCACGCGACCGGCTCGGACTCGCCGGCCTGAGCGACGCGTTGCGGCGCACCCCGACCCACGGGGGGCGGTGCGCCGTCGCAGGGCGTCGATGTGGTGAGATCGAGGTATGACCCCCGTCACATCCGACATCCGGGTCGAGGGCGCCACGAGGACCGAGCACGACCTGATCGGTGATCGAGACGTCCCGGCCGACGCGTACTGGGGCGTCCACACGCTCCGCGCCCTCGAGAACTTCCCGATCACGGGGATCCCGATCGGCACCAGCCCCCACCTGGTCGAGGCCCTCGCCTCGGTCAAGCAGGCGGCGGCATCGGCCAACCACGACCTCGGCCTGCTCGACGACGAGCGGTACGAGGCCATCCGTGCCGCGTGCGAGGAGATCCGCGGCGGAGCACTCGACGACCAGTTCGTCGTCGACGTGATCCAGGGCGGCGCCGGGACGTCGACCAACATGAACGCCAACGAGGTCGTCGCGAACCGGGCGCTCGAGCTGCTGGGCCACGCCAAGGGCGACTACCACGTGCTGCACCCCAACGAGCACGTCAACATGAGCCAGTCGACCAACGACGTGTACCCGACGGCCGTGAAGGTCGCGATCATCCTCGAGACCCACGCCCTGCTCGACGCCATGGCCGACCTCCAGGAGTCGTTCGCGAACAAGGCGATCGAGTTCCACGACGTGCTGAAGATGGGACGCACCCAGCTGCAGGACGCCGTGCCGATGACACTCGGGCAGGAATTCGATGCCTTTGCCGTCAACCTTGGCGAAGACATCGACCGCATCCGCGAAGCCTGCGCACTGCTGTGTGAGGTCAACCTCGGCGGCACCGCCATCGGTACCGGC
>JALRKU010000176.1 GCA_023254755.1 Aeromicrobium sp.
TTCCCCGCTACCGACGAGCTCGTGCTGCCCGCGACGCAGACCTACGACGACGGCGAGGTCGTCGAGTGGGCGACCGAGCAGACCGGCGACGAGGAGCCCGACCACCCGGCGCCGACCCTCGCGCTCGCCGCGGCGAGCGCCACGGACGACCACCACGGGGGCAGGGCGGCAGGTGGCGACGCCTCGGCCGTCGACGACTCCGGCGACGGAGGGGTCGACCCGCTGTCGGTCGCGGCGCTGGTGGTCGCCGTCGTGGCGCTGGGTCTCACGGTGAACAATCGACGTCGTGCCTCGTAGGACCTTCAGGACGGCCGGCGCGCTCGCGATCGCGGGCGCGCTGGTCCTGCTGGGGACGGCTCCTGTCGCGGCCCACGCGTCGCTCACCGGAACCGACCCCGAGGACGGCTCGACGCTCGACACCGCGCCGACGTCGCTGACCTTCTCCTTCAACGAGGTCGTCGGCAACGCCGCGGTGGTGGTCAGCGCACCCGACGGCTCGCGCGTCGACGTCGCCGACGTGACGGCGGTGGACCGCGAGGTCACCGCCTCGGTCGCCGACGTGGACCAGAAGGGCACCTACACCGCCTCGTACCGGGTGGTGTCGGCCGATGGGCACCCCATCTCCGGGTCCGTCACGTACGCCGTCACGTCCGGCCGCACCGTCACGCAGCGTCCGCCGCAGGCCGCGGTGGAGCAGGGGTTCGTCCACCGCCACCGCACGCACCTGTTCTGGGGCGTCCTCGCGGCGGCCGTCGCCGTGGTCCTGCTGCTCGAGCCACTGAGGAGGCGATCCGATGACCCGCACGACGCGTGACGTCCTGGCGGGGTTCCTCGTCGCCCTCTGCGCGCTGGGATTCGCCCTCGACCTCGGCGGAGGGGCCCCCCGGCCTGCCCCCGCCGGCATCCCCGACGCGGGTCAGCTGGTCGGCTGGTCGCTCCCGATCGTCAAGCTGCTGTCCGACGCGTCGGGCGTGCTCGTCGTCGGGCTGCTGGTGCTCGTCGTGTTCCTCCTGCCGACCGGTGGACCCGAGGCCGAGGGTCTGGCGGTGCAGGGAGTGCGCTGGGCCTCGCGGTGGGCCGCCGCCTGGGCCGTCACCAGCGTCGCGCTGTTCGTGCTCACCGCGGCCGACATCTTCGCGTCGCCGCTCGGCGAGCTGACCCCCCGCCTGCTGTGGTCGTTATTCGCCGACGCCTCGCTGGGGCGCGCGATCCTCCTGCAGGCGCTGGGCGCGCTCCTGGTCGCGGTCGCGACCCGATGGACCCTGAGCACCCGGTCGCTCGCCGTCGTGCTGGGCCTCGCCCTCGCGACCCTCGCCCCGATCACCTTGACGGGGCACGCGGCCTCGTCGGGATCGCACTCGCTCGCCACCACGAGCCTGCTGCTCCACGTGGTGGGCCTCTGCCTGTGGGTCGGTGGCCTGGCGGCCCTCGGCTGGGTCGCCGCGCGTGGCAGCAAGCGGCTGCCCGACGCGATCGCCCGCTTCTCCCCGCTGGCCCTCTGGGCGTTCGTGCTCGTCGGGGTGTCGGGCGCCGTCAACGCAGGGGTCCGCCTCGGCCACCTCGACGCGCTGTGGGAGAGCGACTACGGACGTCTCGTCGTGGTGAAGACCGTGCTGCTCGCGGCGATCGGCGCGTTCGGGTGGCTCCAGCGGCGACGCATCGTCCGCCAGGGCGGAGGCTTCCTGCGACTCGCCGCCACCGAGCTGCTCGTGATGGCCACCGCGATCGGTCTCGGCGTCGCCCTGTCGCGCACGCCCACCCCGGTCGGCGAGGACGTGCTCACGACCCCGGCCGAGGAGCTCCTCGGCGGTCCCCTGCCGGACCCACCGACGGTGCTGCGTCTGCTGTGGAGCTGGAACGGGAACGGTCTGGGCCTCGCGGTCGTCGCGCTCGGCCTGGCGGCCTACGTCGCGGGCGTTCGTGCGCTGCGGCGTCGCGGCGACGCCTGGCCCGTCCTGCGCACCGTGTCGTGGTGCGCCGGACTCGCGGTCGCCGGCTGGGCCACGGTCGGTGGTCTGGGGGAGTACTCGCACGTGATGTTCAGCGCCCACATGGCGGCGCACATGGTCCTGTCGATGGTCGCGCCGATCCTGCTCGTCCTCGGCGCACCCCTCACGCTCGCCCTGAGGGCCCTGCCGGGTCCGAGGCGACCCGGCGAGGTGTCGCCCCGGGCGCTCCTGCTCGGTTTCCTGCACTCGCGGTTCTCGCGCCTCGTCACGCATCCGCTCGTCGCGCCGCTGCTGTTCACCGGCAGCCTCTACGCGCTCTACTTCAGCCCCGCGTTCGGCACCCTGATGTCGAACCACTGGGGCCACTCGGTGATGGACCTGCACTTCCTCGCCGTGGGCAGCCTCTACTACTACGTGCTCATCGGGGTCGATCCGTCGCCGCGGCAGCTCCAGCCGATCGTGCGCTTCGGCCTGCTGCTGGTCTCGATCCCGTTCCACGCGTTCTTCGCGATCGCCGTGATGTCGGCCGACACCGTGCTGGCGGGCGACTACTTCCGCGCGATCGACCGGCCGTTCCGCCCCGACCTCCTCGCCGACCAGTACCTCGGTGGTGGCATCGCGTGGGCCATGGGGGAGGTGCCGCTGATCCTGGTCATGGGAGCGCTGTTCGTGCAGTGGATCCGCAGCGACACGCGTGAGGCGAGGCGCCGTGACCGCCAGGCGGTCCGCGACGGCGACGCCGAGCTCGAGGCCTACAACGCCCGCCTGCGCGACCTCGCCGAGCACGGCAAGCGTCGCGCGCCGTAGCGACGCCGAACGCACGGAACGCACGAACGGCGCCACCCGTGCGGGTGACGCCGTTCGATGCCGGGGCTCAGGTCAGAAGATGACCTGGCCGCCGCTGGTGGCGGCGGTGAAGCGCTCCTGGGCGTCGGCCCAGTTGGCGATGTTCCAGAACGCCTTGACGTAGTCGCCCTGGACGTTGAGGTAGTCGAGGTAGAACGCGTGCTCCCACATGTCGAGCTGCGAGATCGGGATCAGCGTCGCCGGGATGTTGCTCTGCTGGTCGTACAGCTGGACGATGACCAGCTTCTGACCGAGCGTGTCCCAGGCCGTGATGGCCCAGCCGGAGCCCTGGATGCCGAGCGCCGTCGCCTCGAACTGCGCGCGGTAGGCGTCGAACGAGCCGAAGTTGTCGTCGATCGCGGCCTCGAGCTCGCCGGTGGGCTTGTCGCCGCCCTCGGGCGAGAGGTTCTTCCAGAAGATCGAGTGGTTGATGTGACCGCCGAGGTTGAACGCGAGGTTCTTCTCGAGCAGGTTGATCGTGTCGTAGCTGCCACCCTCGCGGGCCTCGTCGAGCTTCTCCAGCGCGGTGTTCAGACCGTTGACGTAGTTCTGGTGATGCTTGGTGTGGTGCAGCTCCATGATCTTGCCGGAGATGTGCGGATCGAGCGCACCGTAGTCGTACGAGAGTTCGGGAAGGGTGTAGTCGGCCACGAGTCCTCCTCAGGACTGGGACCCGGCCAGGGGTCCCGGATGTTCTGTTGTGTGCTTGCGTACCCATCCTGTCAGGCCAGCGCACAGATGCAACGACGCGTTCGCGGGGCGGGACGGAACGCGCGCCGACGGCGGCTAGGCTGAGGCCCGGCACGGACCGGTGGCGGTCCGGCCGCACAGTGCCGGGAGGAGGTGACCGTGGCGAAGGAACCGGTGCTCACGATCCCGAACGCGCTGAGCTTCGTCCGTCTGCTGCTGGTCCCGGTCTTCCTGTGGCTGGTCCTCGGCCCGGAGCACGACGAGCTCGCCTTGCTCGTGCTGGTGGTGTCGGGCGTGACCGACTACCTCGACGGCAAGCTGGCGCGGCGCCTCAACCAGACCACGAAGATCGGCGCGATCCTCGATCCG
This sequence comes from Aeromicrobium sp., assembly GCA_023254755.1. GTDB lineage: Bacteria > Actinomycetota > Actinomycetes > Propionibacteriales > Nocardioidaceae > Aeromicrobium. The sequence goes on from JALRKU010000176.1 coordinate 3,855, forward strand.
GTCGCCGACCGGCTCTACATCCTGGCCGTCGTCGTCGGCCTGGGCTTCCGCGACATCATCCCGTGGTGGCTCGCGGTGCTGCTGCCGCTGCGCGACGTCTTCCTGTTCAGCCTCGTGCCGTTTCTGCGCACCCGCGGCTTCAGCTCGCTGCCGGTGCACTTCCTGGGCAAGGCCGCCACGGCGGGCCTGCTCTACGCCTTCCCGCTGCTGCTGCTCGGCGACGCCCAGGGCACCGTGGCGGACCTGGCGAACGTGTTCGGCTGGGCGTTCACGGCCTGGGGCGTGGGTCTGTACTGGTGGGCCGGCATCCTCTACGCGTTCCAGGTGGTGCGGCTGCTGGCCACGACCGAGCGCGTGCGGACATGACCTCGGGGCCGCAGACTGGCGACCGCGCCGAGGGGCTGCTCGACCAGATCGCCGCCCAGGCGCTCGACGACGACTACTACCTGGTGCGCGCCGAGCCGCCGACGCGGATCGACCGGCTCGCCACCGGGGTGGCGCTGGCCGTGTTCGCCCTCCTCGTGACCGTCGCCGCGGTGCAGACCCAGGTCGACCGCCCGGCCACCGAGCGCGAGCAGCAGGCTCTGGCCGACGACGTCGAGATGCGCCGTGCGGCCCAGGAACGGCGCCAGGCGGCCGTGGCGGACCTGCGCGACGAGGTCGCCGACCTCGCGGCGTCCGCCGACCGCTCCGATCCTGCTCAGCGAGCACTGCTGGCGCGCACGGCCGGGTCGTCGGTCCGCGGCCCGGGCGTCGTGGTCACCGTGACCCCGGTGGCCTCGGACGGGGGGCAGGGCGACGTGCGCGACGACGACCTGCAGCGACTCGTCAACACCCTGTGGTTCCTCGGCGCCGAGGCGATCTCGATCAACGACGAGCGGATCGGCACGACCAGCTCGGTGCGCACGGCGGGCGACGCGATCACGGTGAACTACAGGTCGATCGACGCGCCCTACGTCGTGCGCGCGATCGGCGACGCCGAGCAGATCGAGGACCGTCTCGAGGACTCGCGGATCGGCCGTGACTGGCGCACCAGGTCGTCGTCGACCGGCCTCGGGTTCAGCGTCACCACCAGCTCCGACCTCACGCTGCCCCGGATCGACGCGGCGCGTCTCGAGGTCCCGCACGCCACACCGGTCAAGGAGGCGCAGTGATCCCCGTCATCGGACTCGTCGTGGGCGTCGGACTCGGCCTGATCTTCCAGCCCGAGGTCCCCGACGGCCTGCGGCCGTACCTGCCGATCGCGATCATCGCGGCGCTCGACGCCGTGGTGGGAGCGCTGCGCGCCCTGGGCGAGCGGCGGTTCGACGACCGCGTGTTCGTGATCTCGTTCGTCTCCAACGTGCTCATCGCGGCGTTCATGGTCTATCTCGGCGACCAGCTCGGCGTGGGGTCGCAGCTGTCGACCGGCGTGGTCGTCGTCCTCGGCATCCGCATCTTCGCGAACGCGGCCGCGATCCGGCGCAGGATCTTCCGTGCGTGACCGCCGCCTCGTCGCCCAGGTCGTCGTCGCCCTGCTCGTCGGCGGGCTGGCCTTCGCCGTCGTGATGCAGACGCGCGACGAGCCGACGGAGGACTACCGCAACGTCCGCAGCGAGGACCTCGTCGAGCTGCTGAAGTCGCTCGACAGCGCCAACCAGCGGCTCGACCGGCAGATCGCCGAGCTCACCTCGACGCGCAACGACCTGCTCGACAGCACCAAGCGCACGCAGGCCGCGACCGACGAGGCCCGGCAGCGCGCCGACGCGCTGGCGATCCTCGCCGGCACGGTCGGCGCCACGGGGCCCGGGGTCACGATCTCCGTCACCGACCCCGCCGCCGGCGTCGACGCGGCGGCGCTGCTCGACGCGGTCGAGGAGCTGCGGAACGCCGGCGCCGAGGCGATCGCGATCAACGGCTCGGCGCGCGTCGTCGGCAGCACGTCGATCGTCGACTCCGACGACGGCATCCGCGTCGACGGCCGCGTGGTCAAGGCGCCGTACGTGATCGAGGCGATCGGCGACGCGGCCACCCTGGCCGAGGCCAGCCGCATCATCGGCGGCCTGGTGGACACGCTCGAGCAGCGCGGCGCCACGGTGCTGGTCTCGGAGGAGAAGAAGGTCACCATCACCGCCCTGGCTGACGCCAAGGAGCCCGAGTACGCTCGTGCCGACTCCTAGCCGGTCGACCAGCCGGCCCCGTCCCACCCACCGAGGAGAACCGTGATCCCTGAGGACCTGTACTACAGCGAGGAGCACGAGTGGGTGCGCCTCGAGGACGACGTCGCCACCGTCGGCATCACCGACTTCGCTCAGGACCAGCTCGGCGACATCGTGTACGTGCAGCTTCCCGCGGTCGGGGAGGCGCTGTCGTCCGGCTCGGTGGTGGGTGAGCTCGAGTCCACCAAGTCCGTCAGCGACGTGTTCTCGCCGGTCGACGGCGAGGTCGTCGCTCGCAACGACGCGCTCGACGCGAGCCCCGAGGTCATCAACGGCGACCCGTACGGCGAGGGCTGGCTGTTCAAGGTCCGCGTGTCGTCCGACGACGTGACGGCGAGCCTGCTGTCGTCGGAGGAGTACGCGGGCGTCACGAGCGCCTGACCCTGCCCGACCGTCCACGAGCGGCACCGCGTGGATGCTAGGTTGAACGTGAACCTGGGGTCGAGACCTGGACCCCACGACCTGGTCAGGAGTTGAGAGCGATGTCGACCTCGGACGGTTCGCCGGTCGGGGGTGTCGAGCACACCACGCACATCCCCGCGATCGACGTCGACACCGAGGAGATGTCGTCGGCCGACGTGTCGGCGGTCGAGCAGCTCCCGGCAGGCAGCGCGATGCTCCTGGTGCAGCGTGGCCCCGACGCCGGTTCGCGGTTCCTCCTCGACAGCGACGCCGTCACGATCGGTCGGCACCCGGACAGCGACATCTTCCTCGACGACATCAGCGTGTCGCGCCGGCACGCCACGTTCGAGCGCAGCGGCACCGGCTACTCGGTGACGGACCTGGGCTCGTTGAACGGCACGTACGTCAACCGTGACCGCATCGACGGGGCGATCGCGTTGTCCGGCGGCGACGAGGTCCAGGTGGGCAAGTACCGCCTGATCTACTTCGCCGGAGCGGCGGGGCAGGGCGTCACGGCATGACCGAGCCGGTCCCCGAGCTCTCGCGGCTGGGAATCGGCAAGGTCCTCGACGAGCTGCGGCCCGAGTTCCCGGACCTCACGATCACCAAGATCCGGTACCTGGAGCGCGAGGGTCTCCTCGAGCCGGAGCGCACTCCGTCGGGCTACCGCAAGTTCTCGTTCGGTGACGTGGAGCGCCTGCGCTTCATCCTGCGTCAGCAGCGCGACAAGTTCTGGCCGCTGAACCACATCCGCCAGGTCCTCGACGACATGGACAACGACCGGGTGCCCGACGTCGACGTGCCCGGCGTGCGCGTGCCGACGCTCGCGCTCAGCACCGACGGCCTGCCGACCGCCGACACGTTCCGCTCGCCGGCCAGCCAGGTGCGCCTGACGCGCGACCAGCTGCTGGAGGCCTCCGGGCTGTCGGCCGAGCAGCTGGCCGAGGTCGAGGAGCACGGCCTCATCGTCCGACGCAGCCGTGCGGCGTTCTTCGACGGCGACGACCTGCAGGTCGCGGCGCTGGTGGCCCGCTTCGCACCGCTCGGCCTGGCTCCGCGCCACCTGCGGGTGCTCGTCACGGGAGCCGAGCGGCAGGCGGCGCTGTTCGACCAGGTCGTCGCGCCGCGCGACCGCACGCTCGACCACGACGACGCCGACCAGGCGGTCGCGACGCTCGCCGCGCTCTCGGTGTCGCTGCAGACCGTGCTGCTGCGGCGGAGGCTGCGGGGCTGATCCACGGTGCGTGACCTCGAGGTCGTGGGCGTACGGGTCGAGATGCCGACCAACCAGCCCCTCGTTCTGCTCCGCGAGACGGAGGGCCGCCGCTACCTGCCGATCTGGATCGGCGCGGTGGAGGCCACCGCGATCGCGTTCGCGCAGCAGGGCGTGGTGCCGCCACGCCCGCTCACCCACGACCTGATCCGCGACATCCTGCAGGCCACCGGACACGGCCTCAGCCAGGTCCGCATCACCGACGTGCGCGACGGCGTCTTCTTCGCGACCCTCGTGTTCGACTCCGGTGAGGAGGTCAGCGCCCGCCCCTCGGACTCCATCGCCCTCGC
>JALRKU010000199.1 GCA_023254755.1 Aeromicrobium sp.
AAGGAGCTGCGCACCACCCGCGACACCAAGAAGGCCAACCGCCGCCGCCACGAGATCCCCGCGGTCGTCATCGCGGGCTACACCAACGCCGGCAAGTCGAGCCTGCTCAATCGGCTCACCGGCGCGGGCGTGCTGGTCGAGGACGCGCTGTTCGCGACCCTCGATCCCACGACGCGGCGCAACACCACGTCCGACGGCCGCATCTACACGCTGAGCGACACCGTCGGATTCGTCCGACACCTGCCGCACCAGCTGGTCGAGGCGTTCCGGTCCACGCTCGAGGAGGTCGCCGACTCCGACCTCGTGATGCACGTGGTCGACGGGTCGCACCCCGATCCCGAGGGCCAGATCCGCGCCGTGCGATCGGTGTTCGCCGACATCGAGGGCGCGCTCGACGTGCCCGAGATCATCGTGGTCAACAAGGCCGACGCCGCCGACCCGCTCGTGGTCAAGCAGCTGCTGGCGCGCGAGCCGCACTCGATCGTCGTCAGTGCGCACACCGGCGAGGGCATCGACGAGCTGCTGTCGGCGATCGAGGCCGAGCTGCCCCGCCCGAGCGAGCGCGTCACGGCGGTGCTGCCGTACAGCCGCGGCGACCTGCTCAACCGCATCCACGAGATCGGCGAGATCGAGACGCTCGACCACGAGGCCGACGGCACCCACGTCGTGGCCCTGGTCAACCCGTCGCTGGCTGCCGAGCTGGCGCCGTTCGCCGTCTGACGAGGTCGTTGCCGAAATCAACGAATTTCCCGGCAATCCGGGCAGCTCGATGCCGCGAACTGTGAGAAAGGTATGACCCACCTCACAGACAGGCACTCCCATGTCGTTGCGACCGCGCATCACCCCGTCCGTCGTGCTGGCCTCGTTGGCGCTCATCGTCGCCTCGGGCGGCACCGCGTACGCCGCCGCCACGATCGGCTCCGCCCAGATCAAGAACGACTCGATCCGCAGCATCGACGTCAAGAACGGCGACCTCACCCGCGCCGACATCCGCAACGGCACGCTGCGTGGCTTCGACATCCAGGACGGGTCGATCCAGGCCGTCGACCTGGCGCCGGGCGTCGCGGGTGAGGGCTCGCGCTGGGCGCTGGTCGACAAGGACGGCGCGATCATCGCCCAGTCCGGCGGCTTCAGCATCAACGCCGCCTACCCGGAGCTGCCGAACACGGCAGCCGAGGGTCAGCCGAGCAACGCCCTGCGTGCGGCGGGCAACGTGTACGTCAACGCGAACGAGAACCTCGACGACAACGCGATCACCGTCTCGATCGCGCTGCAGAACCAGACCGACCAGGACGGCAACGGCAACACCAACGGCCGCGCGTCGGGCCCCGACGCCAACGCCGAGTTCTCCGGCGAGATCACCGCGACGGTGTGCGGCATCGCCGGCATCGTGGCCTGCGCGCCGCCCGGTTCGAACCAGCGTGACCACTTCGTCGTGAGCCCCCGGCTGAGCGACGGATCGGTCACGACTGCGGCCACCCACAAGCGGTTCTACGTGGTCATCAGCGGTGACTCGTCGGACCTGACCGATGCCGGCAAGGCGATCCCCGCGGTCGCCCTGCCCTGATCGGCGCGCGGCCGTGACGTCCTCCGGCGTCACGGCCGCCGTCGGGTGTGGACGCGGCGCAGCGACCTCTCGAGGAGCGGGGTAGCGTCGCGCCCATGCCCGACGTCAGCGGACCGTCCGTCACCGACGTGCTCCACGCCGCTGTCGAGGCCGTCGGCGGGGTCGAGCGCCCCGGGCAGGTGCAGATGGCCGAGGCCGTTCGCGACGCGCTCACCGACGAGCGGCACCTGCTCGTCCAGGCGGGCACCGGCACCGGAAAGTCGCTCGGCTACCTGGTGCCCAGCCTGCTGCACGGCGAGCGCGTCGTCATCGCCACGGCCACGCTCAACCTGCAGCACCAGCTGGTCCAGCGCGACATCCCCGCGCTCAAGGACGCCGCCCGGGCCACGCTCGACACCGTGCCGCACCACGCGGTCGTCAAGGGGCGCGGCAACTACGCCTGCCTGCACCGCGTGCGCGAGGGTGCGCCCGACGACCAGGGCACACTGGTCGAGGTGCCGCAGGGCACGCTCGGCGCCGAGGTCGTGATGCTGCGCGAGTGGGCCGAGGACCAGGCCGACGGAGGTCACGCGGGCGACCGCGACTCCGCTCCCGCGCACACCGACCTGGCCTGGCGGCAGGTCAGCGTCAACCACCGCGAGTGCCTCGGCGCCACCCGGTGCGCGCACGCCGCCGACTGCTTCGCAGAGCTGGCCCGAGAGGACGCCACCCGGGCCCAGGTCGTCGTCACCAACCACGCGATGCTCGCGATCGACGCCATCGACGGCGTGCCGATGCTGCCCGAGTACGACGCCGTCGTCGTCGACGAGGCGCACGAGCTGGCGGCGCGGGTCACGCAGGCAGCCACGTCCGAGCTGAGTCCCGAGATGGTCGAGCGCGTCGTGCGCCGCGCCCGAGCACACGCCGACGGCATCGAGGTCGACGACCTGGCCGATGCGTCCGACGCGCTGGTCAACGCCCTGGTGCGCACCGAGGAGGGGCGCATCGACGAGGTCTCCGAGCCGCTGCAGATGGCGCTCGACGGCGTCCGCGACGCTGCCCGTGGCTGCGTGTCAGCCCTCAAGCCGACCGGCGGCGGCGAGCCCGACGCCGCTCGCCAGCAGGCGCAGGCGATGGCCGAGGACATCCGCGTCGTGGCGGAGCGGATGGCGGCGCACCACGAGACCGAGGTGCTCTGGCTCAGCGACTTCCGCGGCAACAAGCAGCTGCACATCGCGCCCATCGACGTGTCGTCGGCGCTGCGCGAGAAGCTGTTCGCCGAGAAGACCGTCGTGCTCACCAGCGCCACCCTCACCCTCGGTGGCGGATTCGACCCCGTCGCGGCGTCGCTGGGTCTGCGCCCGGGCGACGACTCGTGGACCGGGCTCGACGTCGGCTCGCCGTTCGACTACGCCAAGCAGGGCATGCTCTACGTCGCCAAGCACCTGCCGCCGCCGGCACGCGACGGCCTAGGCGAGGCGCAGATCGACGAGATCGTCGCGCTCATCGAGGCGGCCGGTGGCCGCACGCTGGGCCTGTTCTCCTCGCGGCGCGGTGCCGAGCACGCGGCCGAGCAGGTGCGCGAACGGCTGCCCGACCTCGACATCTGGTGCCAGGGCGACGCCCAGCTGCCCGAGCTGGCACGCCGGTTCGCCGAGACGCCGTCCACCTGCCTGTTCGGCACCCTGAGCCTGTGGCAGGGCGTGGACCTGCCGGGCGACACGTGCCAGCTGGTCATCATCGACCGCATCCCGGTCCCGCGCCCCGACGACCCGCTCATGAGCGCCCGCCAGCGGCTCGTCGAGCGGCGCGGCGGCAACGGGTTCATGACGGTCGCGGCGCAGCACGCCGCCCTGCTGCTGGCCCAGGGCGCCGGCCGCCTGATCCGTCGCAGCACCGACAAGGGCGTCGTCGCGATCCTCGACCCCCGCATCGCGACCGCCCGCTACGGCTCGTTCCTCGCCTCGTCGCTGCCGCCCATGTGGCGCACGATCGATCGCGACACCGTCCTCGCCGCCCTCAAGCGCCTCGACGCCGCCGCCTCCGACTGATCCGCCCCGTCTGCGGCCAGCCCCGATCCCGGTCGCCAGCCGCGAGGAACGAGCGGCGGTCAGGCGCTGGTGAGGTGGGCTCGCCCGAGCTGAGGCGTCCCGATCCCGGTCGCCAGCCG
>JALRKU010000233.1 GCA_023254755.1 Aeromicrobium sp.
CGCCGACCGGTCGGCCGGCTCCGGGTGCGGTCGGTGGCACCGTGCGGGTGCGGGGACACCTGACGTCGATCGGTCCGTACGAGTTCGACGAGTTCGGGCTGCCCGACGTGACGCGCGACTGGATCGTCCGCTCGGTCGAGGTGACGGCCGAACCGATGCTCGACTTCCTCGTCGAGATCGATCCGCTGGACTAGCCTCGCGGCATGCACCGCATCTTCACGACCGCCGTGGCCGACGTGTACCCGCACTACGTCGCGAAGGTCGAGAGGAAGGGGCGGACGCGGGCCGAGCTCGACGAGGTGGTCCGGTGGCTCACCGGCTTCGACCAGGACGACCTCGAGAAGCACCTGGCCGAGCGCACCACGTTCGCCGACTTCTTCGCCGGGGCGACGCTGAACCCCGGCACCGCCCTCATCACCGGATCCGTGTGCGGCGTGAAGGTGCAGGAGGTCGAGGACCCGCTGATGCAGCGGATCCGCTTCCTGGACAAGCTCGTCGACGAGCTGGCGAAGGGACGTCCGATGGAGAAGGTGCTGCGGTCCCCAGCCGGGTGACCTCGGTCCCCGCCGCCCGGGCGGCGAGAACGCGACAGGTCGTCGTCAGCGCCGACGCGGGCCGATCTCGTCGTCGTCGGAGCGTGCGGCGCCGGGGCCGCGCCCGCCGACCCACGCCGCCACGGGGAGCGCGACGAGTCCGGCGAGGCCGCAGACCGAGGCGCGGACCAGCTCGGTCACGACCACGGATCCGGTCAGGACGGTGGTCGCGTCGGGGCTGGTGGCGGCCTCGGCGAGCACGGCGAGCAGACCCGCGCCGGTGAACACCAGCACGACCATCAGCAGGCTCGACGAGAACAGCTCGCCGGCGACGGTCAGCGAGCGGGCCAGCCGCTGGCGCGACGTCTCGTCGGGGTGCTCCTGCCGGATCCTCGTGCTGGCCTCGGTCTGGCGGGACGTCAGGTCGAGCAGCACGCCGAGGCCGGCGACCAGCGTCGCCGCCGTCGTCAGGTCGCGGGCAGGAAGGTGGAGCAGCCGGGCGCAGGCGAGTCCCAGCCCGGCGGTGATGGCGAGCCCGACGGCGGTGCTCACGACGGCGGCGGACCCACGACGTCCGACGCCGTGGACGAGCAGGCCCAGCACCACGACGAGCACCGCGGTGGCGGACGCGGCCACGGCCAGCGGATCCTCGCCGGTGCGGAGCGCGGGAAGCACGTAGCCTCCGATCGCTGCGACCGCGAGGGCCGAGGCGATCACGGCTCGCAGGCCGCGCCAGCGCGCGGCGAGCACCGCGAGCAGCAGCACGGCGCCGCCCACCACCGCCAGGGGGAGGCGGCGGTCGGCGTCGACGACGAGCTGCTCGGCGCCGGTCGGACCGTCGACGGACCGCACGACCACGGCGTCGCCCGTCGCCAGGTCGGCGTCCGACGCGGCGACGGCCGCCAGGCTCACCCCGTCGTCGGTCCGGACCTGCACGGCCGCGCACTCGCCTGACGCACCGGTGGCCGTCGGCAGGCCGGGAGGGCACGCCTGCGAGGTCACCGCCGTCACCGTGCCGCGGGCGAGGTCGCCGCGGCCGCCGCTCGGGTCGGCCGTCGAGGGCCAGGTGAGGGCGACGCCGGCGGCCCCTCCCAGCGCCACGAGCGCCAGGAGCACGGCGACCAGCGCGGTGCCGAGGCGTCCGGACCGGCCGGGGGCGCCGGCGGTCGGCGTGGCGTGGCTCGGTCCGTCCGTGACGGACGAGGTCTCGGCGGGCCGCTCGACAGGTGCCGGGGCGGGCCGTCGCGCCGGGACCACGTCGTGGGCCGAGTCGGCGGCGAGGACGTCGGCCACGGGGTCGACCCGGGTCGGCGTGGGCGGGACGAGGCCGGGCGCGATGACGGCGGTCCGCGGATCCGGTGGGCGCAGCGGGGCGGGAGCCGGGGCGGCCGGCGGGACCGGATCGACGGGCTCGGGATCCGGCTCGAGGTCGAGGTCGTCCTGGTCCTCGACGTGCAGCGCGGGTTCGGGGTGCGGGCGGTGACCCGACTCGGCGCCGCGCCGGCGGAACCATCCGCCCTCGGGGAGGACGGGCTCGTCGAGGTCGTCGAAGAGGCTCTTGCGCACCGGTGGCGCGACGGACACGTCGACGGGGTCGGTGGTCGGCGGCAGCTGCCACGGCGCAGCGGTCGATCGATCGTCGTCCGCTGGGTCGTCGGACCGGTGTCGTCCACGCTCGTCGGTGCGCTGCTCCGTCGCCTCGAGATCACGGTCGACGGGACGCGGAGTCCCGGCCGGCACGACCCGCGGTCCGTCGTCGAGGGCATCGCCCGGCGAGGCGACGCCGCGGTCCACCTCGTCGTCATGTGCCACGATGACAGCGTGCCACGTGACGAGCTCGAAACCCCGCAGACGGCGCCGTGACCAGCGACGACGAGCAGTCCGGCCGGCCGCTGCCCGGCGGCGCGGTCGGCGGCGCGACGCGTGTCGGCCGCACCGTCCGTCGGCCCACGGGTCCGTGGACACCCGCGGTCCACGAGCTGCTCGACCACCTGCGCTCGCGTGGGCTGCGGGGCGTGCCCGAGGTGCTCGGCACCGACGACCACGGCCGCGAGTCGCTGTCGTACCTGGAGGGCCGCGGCGTCCCGGTCGACGACGAGGTCGTGCTCGACACGGTCCTGGTCGAGGCCGGCGAGTGGCTCAGGGACTTCCACGACGCGGTCGACGACTTCCGTCCCGCCGGCCCGCGGTTCTGGCGTCAGACCGGCGAGGTCGAGCTGGCCGACGACCAGATCATCTGCCACCACGACCCGGGCGCGTACAACTGGATCATCCAGAGCGGCCACTTCGTCGCGACGGTCGACTGGGACATGGCCGGGCCGGGCGACCCGCTCCAGGACCTGGCCTTCCTGGCCTGGACCGGTGTGCCGCTGTACCGCGAGATCCCTGTCGACGACGTCGCCCGCCGGCTGGACCTGCTGTGCGAGGCCTACGGCGAGTGCGGTCCGTTGACCCTGATGCAGAAGGTCGTCGAGCGGATGACCCTGGCGAGCGAGCGCATCGCCGCCGGCATCGAGCGAGGCGACACGGGGATCGCGAACCTGCAGAAGGTCGGCGAGCCGCAGCGCACCCGCGACCGGGTGGCGGCGTTCCGCGAGCGCGTCCCGGCGATCGAGGCGGCCCTCGGATGAGCCACCCCTGGATCGAGGTCCTCGGACTCGAGCAGCATCCCGAGGGCGGCTGGTACCGGCGCACGTGGACGTCGCCGGTCCAGGTCACGCTCGAGGACGGACGGGTCAGGCCCGCCGCCACGATGATCCACTTCCTGCTCCCCGCGGGCGAGTCGTCGGCCTGGCACCGTGTCGGGTCGGCCGAGACCTGGTTGGCGCACACGGGCGTCGTGGCCCTCGAGATCGCCGGCACGGGCGACGTGCCGGGCGACGTGGTCGCCCACCGGGTCGGCGTCGACCTGGCCTCGGGCGAGGAGCCGCAGGTGCTGGTTCCGGCCGGAGCGTGGCAGCGCACGGTGCCGACCGACGGCGACGCGCTCGTCAGCTGCGTCGTCTCGCCCGGTTTCGACTTCGCCGACTTCGAGCTGCTCGACTGACCTCAGCCGACGGCGGCGTCGAACGCGTCCTTCAGCCGGTGGTTGAAGAGCACGAACCGCACGACGTCGACGGTGCCGGTCCAGGAGCGGACCGCGTCGACAGCGATCCGTGCGACCTCGTCCGCGTCCCAGCCGTAGACCCCCGCGCTGACGGCGGGGAAGGCGATCGACCTGGCCCCGGCGTCCGCCGCGACGTCGAGCGACCTGCTGAAGCACGAGGCGAGCTGGGCGGGGTCGTCCTGACCACGGTGTCGATTCGGTCCGACCGTGTGCACGACCCAGCGAGCCGGCAGGTCGTAGCCACCGGTCAGCACGGCGTCGCCGACCGCCAGCCCGTCGGGGTGAGAGGTTCCGCGGATCCTCCGGCAGGCTTCGAGCAGCCGGGGCCCGGCCGCTGCATGGATCGCCCCGTCGACCCCGCCGCCCCCGAGCAACGACGAGTTCGCCGCGTTCACGATCGCGTCCACTCGCACCGTCGCGATGTCGCCCAGCTCCGTCGTCACGTCCACCTCCGCATCCTCCCACCCGTGACCCGTCCCGCTGGGCTACGAAAACCTGTACTTGGCTCCGCATGTGCGCGTAGCGAGGTGGCTGATTACCACGTGCACGTGGTAATCCGAACCTCACCGCGCCAGCTGGGCCCGCCGGCGGGCGAGGTAGGCGGACTCGGCGGGGTTGTCGGTGGCTGCGAGGGCTGCGTCGTAGGCGGACCGGGCCTCGGCGGCGCGGCCGAGGCGGCGCAGCAGGTCGGCGCGCGTCGCGTGCCACGCGTGGTAGCCGTCGAGGTCGAGACCGTCGACGAGGGCGAGGGCGACCGAGGGGCCGTCGACCTCGGCCACCGCGACCGCCCGGTTCAGCGCAACGATCGCAGTGGGCTCGATCGCGAGCAGCTGGTCGTACAGCCTCAGCACCTGTCCCCAGTCGGTCGACCGGGCGTCGGGGGCGTCGGTGTGGACCGCGTTGACCGCGGCGAGCAGCTGGTACCGCCCAGGCGCCCGGCCTCCACCGGCGACGCGGGCCAGGCACTCGCGGACCAGGGCGTGCCCCTCGGCGATGCGGTCGCGGTCCCACCCCGACCGGTCCTGCTCGCCGAGCGTGACCAGCTCGCCGCCGGCGACCCGCGAGGCGCTGCGCGCGTCGGCCAGCAGCATCAGCGCCAGCAGGCCGGCGACCTCGCCGTCGTCAGGGAGCAGCTGGCGCAGCAGCCGGCCGAGACGGATCGCCTCGTCGGACAGGTCCGAGCGCAGCGGGTCGGCACCAGCGCCGGACAGATAGCCCTCGTTGAACACCAGGTAGACGACCGCGAGCACCGCGCCCAGCCGGTCGGTGACGTCGTCGGCGTCGGGCACCCGGAACGGGATGCGGGCCGCCTTGATCTTGGCCTTCGCCCGGGTGATCCGCTGGGCCATGGTGGTCTCGGGGACCAGGAACGCCCGGGCGATCTCGGCGACCGTGAGACCGCCGAGCAGGCGCAGCGTGAGGGCCACCCGGGCCTCGGGCGCGAGGGCGGGGTGGCAGCAGGTGAACACGAGCCGGAGCCGGTCGTCCTCGACGTGTCCGGTCGGCTCGTGCGGCGTGGGGTCGGCGATCATGACGGCGGCCTGGTGCTTGGCGTCGCGCTGGTTCTCGCGGCGGATCCGGTCGATCGCGCGGCGGGTGGCGGTCGTGGTGAGCCACCCGCCGGGGTTCGGCGGGATGCCGTCGGCGGGCCAGCGCTCGAGGGCGACCACGAGGGCCTCGCCGGCGGCGTCCTCGGCGATGTCGAGATCGCCGAAGCGCCGGGCCAGCGAGGCCACCACGCGGCCGTGCTCCTCGCGGAAGACGCGCTCGACCTCGGAGGTCAGCTCGGCTCGCTCTGGAAGGGACGGACCTCGACCTTGCCCTGGCAGGCCTTCGACCCGTCGGCGGCGAGCTTGAGGGCCGTGTCGAGGTCGGGCACGTCGATGATCCAGAAGCCGCCGAGGAACTCCTTGGTCTCGGCGAACGGACCGTCGGTGACCACGGGCTCGGTGCCGGTCGCGTCGACCACGGTGGCGTCGGCGAGGTTCGTCAGTCCGCCGGCGAACACCCAGTGACCTTCGGCCTGGAGCCGGTCGTTGAACGCGCCGGTGTCGGCGAACATCTGCTGGATCTCGGGGGAGCTGTAGTCGACGCCGACGTAGTCGGCCTCGGTCGACGCGACGGAGAGCAGGTACTGAGCCATGGGACTGCCTTTCGGTGATGGTTCCGACTGCCTCGTCGGCAGCCTCTCACCCTGACCACGATCGGGTCGACGCCTCCACGACATCTCGGCGCGAACTTTCTCGAACATTTCTCGCGATGCCTCGCGGCGACCTCAGACGCCGGTCGCGGGACCGGCGTGCCGAGGCCGGGGAGCGTCGTCGTGCGCGGGCTCGGCACCGCGGCCGCCCGGCGCGAGCCACACGGCGATCGCCGTCGTGACCGGCACCGCGAGCACGAGCCCGATCGCGCCGACCAACGTGCGCACGACCTCGGTGCCGACCTGCTCGGTCGTGGCGACCTCGGCGAGTCCCTGCTGGTAGGCGGTGACGAGCAGCAGCACGACCATCGCCGACCCGGCGTAGGCGAACACCAGCGTGTACACGCTCGAGGCGATGTGGTCGCGCCCGATGCGCATCGCCGACGCGAACAGCGACCGGCGGTTGGTGTCGGGCTGCAGGGCGCGCAGCTCCCACACCGCACTGGCCTGGGTCACCGTGACGTCGTTCAGCACGCCGAGTCCGGCGATGACCATGCTGGCCGCGACGATGCCCTGCATCTGCAGCTGCGGCACGGTGGCCAGCAGGAGCGCGTCGTCCTCCGACGTCAGGCCGGTCAGGTGCGACCAGTCGGTGCCGATGAGTCCCGCCGCCGCCGTGAACGCGATGCCGAACAAGGTCCCGAACAGCGCCGAGGTCGTCCGGATCGAGATGCCGTGCGCGAGGTAGAGGACCGCGATCATGATCGCCGTCGACCCCACCACCGCGATCAGCAGCGGCGCCTGCCCCGACAGGATGCCCGGGAGCACGAAC
>JALRKU010000266.1 GCA_023254755.1 Aeromicrobium sp.
AAGGAGCTCGCCGACTACGCGTGAGCCGTCCAGGCACACCGACGACGCAAAGGCCCCGGGATCCGCTGGATCTCGGGGCCTTTGTCTATGAGGTGATTTGTCGACTTGTAGATCAGTCTTTGTTGTCGGGCTGACCCGGCCGCGGGTCCATGAGCCGCACGATGCGCTCGAGGTCGTCGATCGTCGCGAACTCGATGACGACCTTGCCCTTCGCGCGCCCCATCTGGATCTTCACGCGGGTGTCGTAGTGGTCCGAGAGGCGGTCGGCGATCTCGGCCACCCGGGGCGCCGTGACCGTGGGCCCCGTGGGACGGCGGGTCGCCTTCTTCGCGTCGTCGGGTCCCAGCGAGACGATCTCCTCGAGCGCCCGCACGGACAGTCCCTCCGACACGACGCGGCTGGCGAGTCGGTCCTGGATCTCGGAGTTGTCGATCGTCACCAGTGCACGAGCGTGACCCGCGCTCAGCACCCCGGCAGCCACGCGGCGCTGCACGGTGGGCGTGAGCTTGAGCAGACGAAGCGTGTTGCTGATCTGGGGACGCGAGCGGCCGATGCGCTCGGCCAGCTCGTCGTGGGTGCAGCCGAAGTCGTCGAGGAGCTGGCGGTAGGCCGACGCCTCCTCCAGCGGGTTGAGCTGGGACCGGTGCAGGTTCTCCAGCAGCGCGTCGCGCAGCAGGTCCCCGTCCTCGGTCTCACGGACGATCGCGCCGATCGTGGTGAGGCCGGCCTCGTGATGGGCCCGCCACCGCCGCTCGCCCATGATGAGCTCGTAGCGGTCAGGGCCCACCGAGCGCACGACGACCGGCTGGAGCAGACCGATCTCCTTGATGGAGTGGACGAGCTCGGCCATGTCGTCGGCGTCGAACACCTGACGTGGCTGGCGCGGGTTGGGCGAGATCTGCTCGAGGGGGATCTCGGCGAACCGGGCGCCGTCGACCTGCGCGAGCCCCTCCTCCGCGGCGACCGTCGCGTTCTGGGGGATGAGTGCCTCCAGCCCGCGACCGAGGCCTCGCTTGGGTCCGCTCATCGTGCGCCTCCTCGTGCCGTGGTGATCTCGCGAGCCGCCTCGAGGTACGACAGCGCGCCGGACGACAGCGGGTCGTAGGTCAGGACGGTCTGCTGGTAGCTCGGCGCCTCAGAGATGCGCACGGCCCGCGGGATGGTCGTGCGCAGGACGGTCTCGCCGAAGTGCGACCGCACCTCCTCGACCACGCCGGACGCCAGGCGGGTGCGGGCGTCGTACATCGTCAGGAGGATCGTGCTGACCTCGAGCGACGGATTCAGGTGCGCCTTCACCAGGTCGATGTTGCGGATCAGCTGACCCAGGCCCTCGAGGGCGTAGTACTCGCACTGGATCGGGATGAGGACCTCACGCCCGGCGACGAGCGCGTTGACCGTGAGCAGGCCGAGGGACGGAGGGCAGTCGATGAAGACGTAGTCGATCCGGTCACCCGCCTCGATCGAGTCCTGCAGGTACGCCTGCAGTGCCTTGTCGAGGCGCGACTCACGGGCCACCAGCGAGACCAGCTCGATCTCGGCACCGGCCAGGTCGATGGACGCGGGGAGCACCGTGATGTTCGGGATGTCGGGGCACGGGCTGACGAGCTCGTCGATGTCCGTCCCCTCGACGATGGCCTCGTACACGCCCGGCGAACCCTCCTGGTGCGGCACGTTGAGCGCGGTCGAGGCGTTCCCCTGCGGGTCGAGGTCGACCACCAGGACGCGCAGTCCGCGCAGCGCCATGGCGGCGGCGACGTTGACCGTCGTGGTGGTCTTGCCGACGCCACCCTTCTGGTTGGCGACGACGAAGATGCGGGTGGTGTCAGGCTTCGCGAAGCGCGGCTGGTCCCAGGTCCAGGCGGTGCCGGTCGGTGGGGCGTCTTCGGGCGACAGCGGTGCGGTCACCGCTCCCCCTTTCCTCGTTTCACGTGAAACACCGCTCAGGTGGACACCTCGACGACCGTCGTGGGTTCGTCCGAGCTGGCATAGGTCGACACCACGATAGTCGTGGCGCCCAGCCGGTGGAGGGTCGGCTTCGCCGCGGCGACCTCGTCCTCCGCGGAGCGACCCTTGAGCGCCAGCAGGACTCCGCCGGGGCGCTTCACCAGCGGCATGCACCACCGTCCGAGCTTGTCCAGGTGAGCCACCGCTCGAGCCGTGACGACGTCGAACGTCTCCTCCACGTCCTCGGCGCGGGCCCGCAGGACGCGCACGTTCTCGAGCGAGAGCTCCTCGACGACCTGGTCCAGGAAGGTCGTCCGGCGCAGCAACGGCTCGATCAGCGTGACGTCAAGATCCGGGCGGGCGATGGCCCACACCAGGCCGGGCAGGCCGGCACCCGTGCCGACGTCCGCGACGGTCGCACCCTGGGGGAGCCGGGGCAGGACGGCGGCGCAGTTCAGCAGGTGCCGGGTCCACAGGCGCGGCAGCTCGCGCGGACCGATGAGACCGCGCACCGTCCCCTCGGTGGCGAGCAGATCGGCGTATCGCTCCATCATCGGGAGCCGGGACGCGAACACCCCCACCGCAGCCGGCGGGGGTGTTTCACGTGAAACGTCGTCAGGCATGACGCGTCATGACTCCTGGGCCGTGCCCACCACGACGACGTAGCGGTGCGGCTCGGCACCCTCGGACGCGCTGGTGAGACCCGCGTCGGCGATGGCGTCGTGCACGACCTTGCGCTCGAACGGCGTCATCGGATCGAGCGACACCGACGGCTCGCCGTCCTTGACCCGCAGGATCGCCGCCTCGGCGATCGCGACGAGCTCGGCACGACGAGCCGCGCGGAAGCCGCCGATGTCGAGCATCAGTCGGCTGCGCTCACCGGTCTCGCGGTAGACCGCCAGGCGCGTCAGCTCCTGCAGAGCGTCGAGCACGGTGCCGCCGTCGCCCACGAGGTGGCCTAGGTCTCCGCCGACGATCGCCACGGCCGCGCGATCACCGTCGACGTCCATGTCGAGGTCACCGTCGAGGTCGGCGATGTCGAGCAGAGCCTCCAGGAAGTCCGCGGCGATGTCGCCCTCGTTCTCGAGCTTGGCTGCATCACTCACTGGTCTCCACCCTTCTGCTGGCTGTTGTTGGACTGGCCGCCCTGGTTGCGCTGACTGCGCGACTTCTTCGACGGCTGGTTGCGCTGGGGTCGGGCCTGCTCGATCTGGGCGCGCTTGGCCGCCTCGATCGGGTCCTCGGCGACGTCCTTGCCCTTGCGCGCGTCACGCTCCTGCTTGGCCTTGAACGCCGGAGTTCCCGGAGCGGGGTTGTTCCGGATGATGTAGAACTGCTGCCCGCCGGTCCACAGGTTCGACGTGACCCAGTAGAAGAGGACGCCGAGCGGGAACACCACGCCACTGACGGCGAACACGAACGGCAGGATGTACAGCAGCAGCTTCTGCTGCTGCGCGTACGGACCGGACAGTGCGTCGGCCGGCATGTTCTTCGCCATCAGCTGACGCTGCGTGTAGAACTGCGTCGCGCACATCATCACCACGAGGATCGCGGCGAGGACCCGGGTCTCGACGTGCTCCGCACCCGTGAACGTGTCGGCGATCTTGGCGCCCAGGAACTTGGCCTGCGACAGCTGCAGGGCGTGCTCCTCGGTGATGAAGCCCTTCTGGAAGTTGCCGTCGCCCACCTCGTACTTCGACGAGTGGTCGATCACGCGGAACAGCGCGAAGAACACGGGCATCTGCAGCAGCAGCGGCAGGCACGACGCCAGGGGATTGGTGCCGGTCTCCTGGAACAGCTTCATCTGCTCCTGCTGGAGCTTCTGTCGATCGTGCTTGTACTTCTGCTGCAGCGCCTTGAGCTGCGGCTGCAGCAGCTGCATGTTGCGGCTCGACTTGATCTGCT
>JALRKU010000412.1 GCA_023254755.1 Aeromicrobium sp.
CGCTTCGGAGAGACGTTCACCGTGCCCGAGGCGCACATCGTCAAGGCCACGGCCAAGATCTACGACCTGCAGGACCCCACGGCGAAGATGAGCGGGTCCAACCAGACCCATGCCGGCGTCATCGACCTGAGCGACACCCCGAAGCAGGTGGCGAAGAAGGTGCGCTCGGCGGTCACCGACTCGGGGTCGGACATCCGGTACGACCCGGTGGAGAAGCCGGGTGTCTCGAACCTGCTGACCATCTACTCGGCCCTCACCGGTCGCTCGATCGAGGACATCGTCCTGGAGCACGAGGGCCAGCAGTACGGCCACCTGAAGGTCGCCCTGGGTGACCTCCTCGCCGACTTCGTGGGGGCGTTCGGCGACCGCACGCGAGAGCTGCTCGACGACCGTGCCGAGCTCGACCGCGTCCTGGCCCGCGGTGCGGAGCGGGCGCGCGAGGTCGCCACGCCGACCCTCGAGCTCGTCTACGAGCGCTCCGGCTTCGTGCCGCCGCTCGGCGGGGCGCGCTGACCGTGCCCGTCGTCGGCGTCGCCATCCCCGTCCCGGAGCCCTACGGCTCGCAGCTGCGCGAGGCGCGCGCGTCGTTCGGCGACCCGCTCGCGGCCACCGTGCCGTCGCACGTCACGCTCATCCCGCCGACGCCGGTGCCCGACGGCGAGGTCGACTGCTTCGCCGGTCGGCTCGCCCAGGCGGCCGCCGAGCTGGCGCGGTACCCGCTGCGGCTGCGGGGGACGGGCACCTTCCGTCCCGTCTCGCCGGTCGTGTTCGTCGCGGTGAGCGAAGGCATCAGCGGCACCGAGCTGCTGGCCGAACGCGTGCGGTCGTCGCTCGGGGCGACGATCCCGGCCCCCGCGTTCCCGTTCCACCCGCACGTGACGGTGGCCCAGGACCTCGACGACGCCGCGCTCGACCGTGCCTACGACGAGCTCGCGGACTTCGAGTGCCGGTTCCAGGTCGACTCGTTCGCGCTGTACCTGCACGAGGAGCCCGGAGGCTGGGCGCCGCAGCGCACGTTCTGGCTCGACGCCTGACCTGGCGTCACACCTGGGCGACGTCGGCGGTGTCGATGTGGCGCAGGTGGTCGACGAGCTCGCTGACGAAGACGCGGACGGTGAGGGGGAGCGCGTCGGTGGGGTGGTGCGAGATCGCGATGATCCGTTCCAGCGGCGGGTCGACCAGCTGGGAGGCGCGCAGACCGGGACGGGCGCCGATCACCATGCCGGGCACGACCGCGTGCCCCAGTCCCGCCTCGACGAAGCGCAGCACGCCACCCATCTCGCCGCCCTCGATCGCGATGGTGGGGGAGACGCCGGCGCGGGCGAACGCCCGGTTGGTCATCTCGCGCAGGTCGTAGCCCTCACGGAACGCGACGAGAGGCAGGTGGCGCAGGTCCGCGATCGCGATCTCGTCGGGCACCGCGGCGTCGGCCGGGGACGCGAGCACCAGCCGTTCACGGAGCACGGGCGTGGTCTCGAGGTGCGGCGTGCTGGTGCCGGCCGACGCGATGAGCAGGGCGACGTCGAGCCGTCCCTCCAGCAGGTCGCGGCGCAGCAGCCCCGAGCTGCCCTCGCGCACCTCCAGCTCGATGCCGGGGTGCCGGGCCCGGAAGGTCGTCAGCGCGTCGGGGACCAGTCCGTCGCACATCGACGGCGTCGCGCCCAGGCGCACCCGGCCGCGGCGCAGCTGGGCCACCTCGTGGACCGATCGCGTCGCGGCCTCGACCTCGAGCAGGATCCGCCGGGCGTGGGGCAGCAGGGCCTCGCCCGCGCTCGTCAGCTCGACGCCTCCCCGGCTGCGCACGAACAGCGCCGCGCCGAGCGAGTTCTCGAGCACCCGGATCTGCTTGGACAGGGTGGGCTGCGAGACGCCGGTCTCGTCGGCCGCCCGGGTGAAGTGCCTGGTCCGGGCGACGGCGACGAAGTAGGCGAGCTGATGGACCTGCATGCTCCCAGTGTTCCATGCCCATCGGCCATGAAGGTCGACCTCATCGAGACTTAGCCAGAATCATCGATGGGGCCTACGGTGACCAGGTGGCGACCCTTCAGACACCGAAGCGACCGGCGAGCGTCTTGCGCTCGACGGTCGTGCTCAAGTACGCGATGGCCGTCTCCGGCCTGATCATGCTGACGTACCTGCTCGTGCACGCGTACGGCAACCTCAAGTTCTTTCAGGGCCAGGAGAAGTTCGACTCCTACCTGCACGAGACCCTCCCGCACATGTTCTACCCGTACCTGCCGGAGGACGGGCTGCTGTGGATCATGCGCGTCGCCCTGACGGTCGCCCTGGTCGTGCACGCCTACGCCGCCGCGACGCTGTGGCGCCGCAACCGCGTGGCCGGTGGCTACGTCGGCGCCACGCGCTACCACTCCAAGCAGAACCGCACCGGCAACCAGCGCTCCTACGCCTCGTTCACGATGCGGTGGGGCGGGGTGATCCTGCTGCTGTTCATCATCGGTCACGTCGCCCAGATGATGCCGAACTGGATCCACCCCGGCGGCGCGTCCGACAGCAAGTACGACCGCGTCGTCAACGGCTTCGACCTGTGGTGGGTCGTGCTGCTGTACACGATCGGTCTGGTCGCGGTGGGCTTCCACCTCGCGCACGGCTTCTGGAGCGCGCTCACCACGCTCGGCCAGAACCGCAGCAAGTACCGCACGACGTCGCGCATCACCGCGATCTCGATCGGGCTCGCCACCCTCCTGGTGGCCACCTTCCTCAGCGTCCCGTTCGCCATCTTCTTCTTCGGAGCAGGTTCATGACCGCAGCAGGACAGATCACCGACGTCGCCGCCCAGTACTTCGGCTTCGGCGACGACATCCGCGACACCAAGGCCCCGTCGGGCCCGATCGAGCAGCGCTGGGACAAGCGCAAGTTCGAGGCCAAGCTGGTCAACCCGGCGAACCGCCGCAAGATCAAGGTCATCATCGTGGGCACCGGCCTGGCCGGTGCCTCGGCCGCGGCCACACTCGGCGAGGCCGGCTACCAGGTCGTCAGCTTCTGCTACCAGGACAGCCCGCGCCGCGCCCACTCGATCGCGGCCCAGGGCGGCATCAACGCGGCGAAGAACTACAAGGGTGACGGCGACAGCGTGCACCGTCTCTTCTACGACACCATCAAGGGCGGTGACTTCCGCGCCCGCGAGGCCAACGTGCACCGTCTCGCCCAGGTGA
>JALRKU010000438.1 GCA_023254755.1 Aeromicrobium sp.
ACCGGGTGCAGCACCGGGCTGGCGGTGATCTTGCCCTCGGCCAGCAGCCAGTGCACCGCGTCCTGCGCCGCCACGAAGGCACCGGTGATGGCGGCGGTGCGGGTGCCGCCGTCGGCCTGCAGCACGTCGCAGTCGATCGCGATGGTGTTCTCGCCGAGCGCCTGGTAGTCGATGGCCGCGCGGAGCGACCGGCCGATGAGGCGGGAGATCTCGTGCGTGCGACCGCCGATCTTGCCCTTGGTGGACTCGCGCTGCGAGCGCTCGTGCGTGGCCTGCGGGAGCATCGCGTACTCGGCGGTGACCCACCCCAGGCCCGATCCCTTGCGCCAGCGCGGCACGCCCTCCTGGGCGCTGGCGGCGCACAGCACGCGGGTCTTGCCGAACTCGATCAGGCAGGAGCCCTGCGCGTGGTCGAGCCAGTTGCGGGTGATGGTCACGGGACGCAGCTGGTCGGCCTCGCGGCCGTCTTCACGGGTCATGCCGTCAATGTATCGGGGGCCTCAGACCTCGACGACGAGACCGGGCGACGCGAGCTCGTACGGGCCCGACCACGTGCGCTTGAGGTCCGACACCACCTCGGACGCGTCGGTCCAGGCAGGCACGTGGGTGACGACGACGCGCCCGACCCCCGCCGCCGTGGCGGAGTCGCCGACCTCCGAGCCCGTCAGGTGGATGCCGGGAGGGTTGGGCTGGGAGTCGACGAACGAGGCCTCGCACAAGAACACGTCGGCGCCGGCGGCGAGGTCGTCGAGCACGGGCGTGGCCGCGGTGTCGCCGGAGTAGACGAGCACCTTGCCGCCGGCCTCCACGCGCATCGCGTAGGCGGGCACGGGGTGCACGACGCGGCGACTCGTGACCGTGAACGGCCCCAGCGTGACCGACTCGTCGCGCCAGTCGCTGAAGTCGAAGACGGCCCCCATGCCGTCGGCGTCCTCACGGCCGTACCGGGCCGTGAGGAAGTCGTCGGCGCCCTCGGGCGCGAGCACGGGGATGCGCGGGAGCGCGCCGTCCGGGTGGTACTTGCCCACGACGTACAGACCGCTCATGTCGAAGCAGTGGTCGGCGTGCAGGTGCGACAGCGCGATGGCGTCGATCTCCCGCGGGTCGAGGTGGCGCTGGAGGACTCCGAACGACCCGCTGCCGAGATCGAGCACCAGGCTGTAGGTGCGGCCCTCGAACGGCGCCTGCACGAGGTAGCAGCTGGCAGCCGAGTCCGGGCCCGGGAACGAGCCGGCACAGCCGACGACGGTCAGCCTCATCGCGACGTCACCCCCGTCCACGAGAACTGCTGGACCTGCTCGAGCTCGGGGCCGAGGAAGCGCGCGCCGAGCTCACGGAACTCGTCCGGACGCCCCGTGGTGAGGAACCGGTGACGGGGAGCCGGACGGCCGACGGGTCGCTCGAGCCCCTCGCGGACCAGCAGCCGGTACACGTCCTTGGCGGTCTCGTCGGCGCTGGAGACCAGCGTGACCCCGTCGCCCATGACGTACGCCAGCACGCCGGTGAGCAGCGGGTAGTGCGTGCATCCCAGCACGAGCGTGTCGACCTGCGCGTCGAGGAGCGGCTGGAGGTACCCCTCGGCGGCCGACAGCAGCTCGGGTCCGCCCGTGATCCCCCGCTCGACGAAGTCCACGAAGCGCGGGCACGGCTGGGTGAGCAGCTCGATGGCCGGATTCGCGGCGAAGGCGTCGTCGTAGGCACGGGTGCGCGCCGTGGCCTCCGTGCAGATGACCCCGACGCGTCCGTTGCGCGTGGCACCGACCGCACGGCGCGTCGCGGGCACGATGACCTCGACGACGGGGACGTCGTAGCGCTCACGGGCGTCGCGCAGGACCGCGGCGCTCGCCGAGTTGCACGCGATGACGAGGGCCTTGACCCCTTGCAGCACCAGATGGTCCAGGCACTCGAGCGCGTACTCACGGACCTCGGAGATCGGCTTCGGGCCGTAGGGCTGCCGGGCGGTGTCACCCAGGTACAGGACGGGCTCGTGCGGGAGCTGGTCGAGGACGGCGCGCGCGACGGTGAGGCCACCGAAGCCGGAGTCGAAGATGCCGATGGGTGCGTCGTCCACGGCGACGAGCCTACGGTCCGCTGCGTGTAACGGGGAAGTGAACGGGCCGGGCGTCACAGGCGTGTCGTGCGTCGCACGGTCAGAGCGGCAGCTTGGGCTGCGGCGGCGCGTGGGTCGGGTCGACGCCGTCGAACAGGCTCGAGACCGACTCGCCGGCGTGGATCCGGGCGATGGCCTGGGCGAACAGCGGCGCGACCGACCGGACCCGCAGCTCGGGCCAGTCGGCCGGCGCGGGGACGGTGTCGGTCGTGACGACCTCGCCGATCGCCGGGTGGTCGCGCAGCCGCTCGACCGCCTTGCCGGTGAACAGCCCGTGCGTGCACGCCACCGAGATGTCGGAGACGCCCTCGGACTCCAGCATCGAGACGAGCTCCACGATCGACCCGCCCGTGGCGATCTCGTCGTCGAGCACGATGGCCCGCTTGCCTGCCACGTCGCCGACGATCGCGTCGATGACGACCTTGTCGTCGGCCTTGCGCTGCTTGCTGCCGGCCGCGACCGGCAGTCCGAGGAGCCGCGC
>JALRKU010000023.1 GCA_023254755.1 Aeromicrobium sp.
CAGAGCCAGGCGGCACCTCCACGCCCGTCAGAGCCAGGCGGCACCTCCACGCCCGTCAGAGCCAGGCGGCACCTTCACGCCCGTCAGAGCCAGGCGGTGTCCCCGCTGCCGTACTGCTGCTGCTTCCACAGCGGCACCTCCGCCTTGAGCGTGTCGATCAGCAGGCGACAGGTCGCGAACGCGGCGGGCCGGTGCCCGGCCGACACCGCGACCACCACCGCGACCTCGCCGACGGCCAGCTCGCCCACCCGGTGCACGGCGGCCACGGCCACGACGTCGTCGTCGGTCCCGGCGACTCGCTCGGCGACCTCGGTCAGCCGCGCGATCGCGGTGGGGTGCGACGAGTAGTCCAGGCGGGTGACCGTCGCGCCGGAGTCGTGGTCGCGCACGGTGCCGATAAACACGCAGATGCCGCCCGCTCGCGAGTCGGCGACCGCCGCGACGGCCTCGTCGATGCTCAACGGGACGTCGCGCACGTCGATCAGGCGGACCGGGCTCGTCATCGCCGCCATCGTAGGTGCGTTCCTTTCGCGGCACCTCCTAGGCTGGTGCCATGGCCGACCAGGACGACCCGGACCAGCCCGGACCCGACGACAACCCGTTCAAGGGCACGCCGCTGGAGCAGATGTTCGGCGCGTTCACGTCCGGCGGACAGGTCGATCTCGGCCAGATGATGAGCCAGGTCCAGAAGATGTTCTCGCCCCACGAGGGCAGCATCAACTTCGACATGGCCAAGGACGTCGCGCGCCACACGGTCGCCGCGGCCGGTGCCGACCCCTCGCCCACCACGGCGCAGCAGGGCGCGGTGTCCGACGCCGTCCGGCTCGCCGAGAGCTGGCTCGACCAGGTCACCGACATCCCCGCCGGAGCCACCACCGCGACGGCGTGGAGCCGGGCCGACTGGGTCGAGCAGACGGCCGACGCGTGGAACCGCCTCGTCGAGCCCATCGCGGCTCACGTCGTCTCGGCGATGTCCCAGGCCATCCCCGAGGAGGCGAAGGCCATGGCCGGGCCGCTGCTCGGGATGCTCAACCAGGCCGGCGGCGCCATGTTCGGCCAGCAGATCGGCCGGGCGCTCGGTGAGCTCGCCGGGGAGGTCCTCTCGGCCAGCGACATCGGCATCGCGCTCGGCCCCGACCGCACCGCCGCGGTGCTTCCGGCCAACGTGGCGGAGTTCGGCGCGGGCCTGGAGCAGAGCGACGCCGACGTGCTCCTCTACGTCGTGCTGCGCGAGTGCGCGCACCAGCGCCTGTTCGCCCACTCCCCCTGGCTGCGCTCGGCGCTGGTCACCGCGATCGAGGAGTTCGGCCGAGGCACCCGCATCGACATCTCTGCGATCGAGTCGCAGCTGTCGGGCCTCGACCCGACCCGGCCCGACCAGATCCAGGAGGCGCTCAACAGCGGTCTGTTCGAGCCCGAGCGCACGCCGGAGCAGCAGCGGGCCCTCGACCGCCTCGAGACCCTGCTCGCCTTCGTCGAGGGATGGGTCGACGAGGTCGTCACGCAGGCCACCGCCAGCACCATGCCTGCGGCAGCGGCGCTCGCCGAGGCCGTGCGCCGGCGCCGGGCCGTCGGCGGCCCGGCCGAGCAGACGTTCGCCTCCCTCGTCGGTCTCGAGCTGCGGCCCCGCCGTCTGCGAGAGGCAGCCACGCTGTGGGCTGCCGTCCGCGACCGCCGTGGTGCCGTGGCCCGCGACCTGCCGTGGACCCATCCCGACCTGATGCCCACCGCCGACGACCTCGACGACCCGCTCGGCTTCGCCGACGACGAGCGCTCGACCGACGACGGCAGCGACTTCGACGCCGAGCTGGGCCGCCTCCTCGACGGCGAGCCCGGTCCGTCCGACGACGCCTGACGTGACCCTGCACGCCGACGCCAAGGCGGTGCTGGCCGCGTGGCAGGCCCCCGACGTCGAGCAGGACGCCCTCCGCACGCTGTACCTGCGCCACCTCGTGGCCCAGCCCACGGCGATGACCCGCGGGTGCCACCCCGACCACCTCACGGCGAGCGCCCTCGTGATGTCGGCCGACGGGGCGAGGGTCGTGCTCACCAAGCACGCCAAGGCGGGGCTGTGGCTCCAGACGGGCGGGCACTGCGAGGCCGACGACGCGACCCTCGCGGGTGCTGCTCTGCGCGAGGCCCGCGAGGAGTCGGGCATCGCCGACCTGCGGATCGATCCCGTCCCCCTGCTGCTCTCACGTCACGCCGTGCCGTTCTGCGGACCGATCCAGCCGGCACACCACCTCGACGTGCAGTTCCTCGCGATCGCCCCGGTCGACGCAGCGCCCGTCATCAGCGACGAGTCCGACGACCTGGCGTGGTGGCCGGCCGACGACCCACCGGAACCGACCGATCAGGACGTGCGCGACCTCATCGCCGCTGCCAGGCGACGCCTTCGAGGAAGCCCTTCGCCCGTTCCGTCTCCGGGTAGCGACTGACCAGCGCCCAGAAGCGGTCGGTGTGGCCGGGCTCGACCAGGTGGGCGAGCTCGTGCACGAGGACGTAGTCGACGACGTGCTGCGGCATGCCGATCAGCCGGTCGGACAGTCGGATGGTGCCGTCGCCCACCGTGCACGACCCCCAGCGCGTCGACTGGTTGCCGACCCATCGCACCGACACCGGGTCAGGCTCGCCGCCGAGCCACCGCTTCGACAGCAGCCGGGCGCGCGCCATGAGGTCGTCGTCGGAGAGCCGGGCCCGACGTTCTCGGCGGTCGAGCCGTTCCACCAGGTCACGGACGTGGTCGGCCTCCTCCGACGCCGTGAGGTGCGCAGGCACCAGCACGATCGTCTTGTCGCCCTCGCGATAGGCACGGACCGTGCGCCGGCGCCGAGCGCTTCGACGGATCTCGACCTCTCCCACGCCGCCAACCTAGACCCGTCGCGCAACCGGCGCGCGGCGTCTCGTGGGGGCCCGCGTCGGGTTCTCCACACCCCGCCCGCGGCGTTCACGCTGGTCAGGACCGGGGACTCGCCGCGCGTTGCACCGACGAAGTACCCGTCGTCCACGACGTGATCCACACCACACGCGGCGGTTCCCACATCTTCTCCACACCGTTGTCCACAGCCGTGGACAACAGATGGGGGTCATCCGTTGACCAACCCCGTCCGGAGGCCTAGGTTGAGGCCTCATCAGGCTCCTGGCGGGGTCGGCACGGGGAAGGCAGACACCGCCAGGAGCCTTTTCGTTCATTCCCCGGAATTCCGGCGTCCTGTGCGTACGCTGGGGCGTGACCGGCACCACATGGTGCCGACGTTCCGCAGGCAAGGAGGCCGGAAGATGGCGGAGACATGGAGCGGCGAGTTCTACTGCGTCAAGTGCAAGGAGAAGCGCGAGGCGACCGGTGAGATCCACGTCAGCGACAAGGGCACGAAGATGGCCAAGGGCACGTGCCCGGTGTGCAGCACCAAGCTGAACCGGATCCTCGGCAAGGCCTGATCCACCAGCTTTCCACTCACGGCGGGGTCCGACCGATGCGGTCGGGCCCCGCGGCCGTGCCCACCTGTGGACGGGACCGAGCGTCGATCCGCCCGGCGCGCGAAGGTGGGGCCATGTCGTTCCGACCCGCGCTGCGCCCCGGTGCGATGGTGCTGCGGCGCGACGCCCGACACCTGCAGGTCGGCACGTCACCGGGTGTCGTGTTGTCCGACCGGCCCGGTCTCCTCGCCCTGCTGCTCGACCTCGACGGTCGGCACGACGTCACGTCGGTCGCCGCGCGGCACCCCGACCTCCACGACACGGCAGCGGTCCTCCAGCACCTCACGGCGGTGGGCGCCGTCGTCGACGCGGGACCCTGGGACCACCGGCACCGCAGCGAAGCGCGCGCCCTGACGCTCGCCGGCCGCACCCCCGAGCTCGACGCTCGCCACCGGACGACCGTGGCGGTGCACCACGACGTCGCATCGACCGCTTTCGCCGATCTCGTCCGTGACCTGCTCGAGTCCTCCGGGGTCCCTGTCGACGCACCTGACGCCCGGCTGCTCGTCGTCGTCTCCGCGGGCGAGCCGGGGCGCGACGCGTTCGACGCGGCCGTGCGCCAGGGCGTGGAGCACCTGGTCGTACGCCTCGTCGAGGACCGTGTGCTCGTCGGGCCCACCGTCGTGCCGGGCCACGCCCCCTGCCTGCACTGCGACGACCTCCAGCGCGCCGAGGCCGACCCGGCCTGGCACGCACTCCTCCCCCAGCTCGGCCGGCGAGCGCCTCACCACAACCCGCCGGCCGTCGCCGCGCTCACGGCGCACACCGCGGCCGTGGAGGTCGCCGCTGCCGTGCAGGAGCGCGCGGCGGGGCGCCGGGGTCTCGTCGGCCGGATCGCCGTGACCGGCCCTTCCCACGGCGAGCGGGTCGTGCGGCGGGTGCCCTTCCACCCCGCGTGCGCCTGCACCCTGCTGCCGACGCGCTGAGGCGGTCGGACCGCGCACCTATCCTGGGACGGTGAGCGAAGGACCCGACCGACGCAGCGACAAGATCGCCGGAAGCGCGTTCGTGCGCACCGCGCGCCTCGCCTCGCTGCCCGTCGGGTTCGCCGGACGCACCACGATGGGACTGGGCCGGCGGCGCGTCGGCGCGCCCGCGCCGGCCGTGCTCACCGACGTGCAGCGG
>JALRKU010000075.1 GCA_023254755.1 Aeromicrobium sp.
TCTCGGCCCGACTCATGGCCGACCTGTTCCTCACCGCCGGCGCCGACCGGCTCATGACGGTCGACCTGCACACCGCCCAGATCCAGGGCTTCTTCGACGGACCGGTCGACCACCTGCTCGCGATGCCGATCCTCACGCGGCACGTGAAGAAGAAGTACGGCACCAAGCCTCTTGCCGTCGTCTCGCCCGACGCCGGCCGCATCAAGGTCGCCGAGTCGTGGGCCAACGCGCTCGGCGGGGCACCGCTGGCGTTCATCCACAAGACGCGCGACATCACGCGACCCAACGAGACGAAGGCCAACCGCGTCGTGGGCGACGTCGCGGGACGTGTCTGCATCCTGGTCGACGACCTCATCGACACCGGCGGCACCATCGTCCAGGCCGCCGAGGCCCTGATGAGCGACGGCGCCGAGGCCGTCGTCATCGCCGCGACCCACCCGGTGTTCTCCGGACCCGCGGTCGAGCGGCTCCAGGGCTCGCCGGCCGTCGAGGTCATCGTCACCAACACCCTTCCCCTCGCCGACGAGCAGAAGTTCGAGAAGCTCACGGTGCTGTCGATCGCCCCCCTGCTCGCGCAGGCGACCGCCGCCGTCTTCGAGGACGGCTCGGTCACCAGCCTCTTCAGGGACTGACGCTCGCCGCCGACGCCGTGCTCGTGGGCTTCGGCGTGGGGGTCGACGTCGCCGTGGGTGACGTCGTCGGGGTCGGCGTGGGCGCCGGACGACGCTGCAGCGCGACCGTTCCCAGCGGCGACGAGAGGCCGGCGTCGACGTGCAGGTCGGTGATCGTGCGGGACAGGTACTGCGTGTCGTCGATCGGGTTCCGCGCCTCGATCACCAGCGTCACGGGGTTGTCGCCGTCGGGGATCGAGCCGCCGACGTCGAAACGGCCGTAGCGGTCGGTCTGGACCGTCTCGAACGGGTGGCTGTACTTGTCCTTGATCGTGACCGAGACGCCGGGCAGCGGTTTGCCGCTGGTCGCGTCCACGACGGTGCCGGTGAGCACGCCGCCCTGCTGGGTCAGGTCGAGGCTCCCGACGCTGACGGTCTTGCCGGCCTTGAGCGTCGGCAGGGTGAACGTGCGGCCCAGGTAGCGGTCGACGCCCGGCACCTGCAGCGTGTACCGGCCGGCCGTCAACCCGCGCAGGTCGACGACGCCCGCCGTGACCTCGCTGACCCAGAACTGGCCCGTGCTGACGTTCACGAGCGTCACCCACGCGGGGTCGGCGAGGGTCAGCCCGCCGGCTCGGATACGGCCCGTGAACCGGCTCGCCTTGGTCGTCATCGAGAACGAGACCCCGGCGGGATCACCGAGCGTCTTGAGGGTGACGCGCTTCGGCTTCGCCGTGTACGCCCGGCGGGCGTCGTCGACGAACACGGTGTAGCTGCCGGTCGGCAGCCCGGCCATCGCGTAGCGCCCGGAGGAGTCGGCGGTGACCGCGTAGACGGTGCCCGTCGTGTCGCCGTCGCGCACCGCCCGCAGCGAGGCCTGTCCGGCCTTGCGCTTCTTGGTGCTGTACGTGACCTTCCCGTACAGCCACGCACCGCGCTTCATCAGGGCGGTGACCTTGGTGGTCGCGTGCGCGACGGCCGTGACCTCCACGTCGGTCGTGACGTGCTTGGAGGTGTCCCAGGTCGGACGCTGGTCGACCAGCTGCAGGACGTAGCGGCCCGCCGTGAGGTCGTCGAACGTGAACGCGCCGGTGGACGACGTGGTGACCTTCGTCCGGTAGGCCCACGAGCCGTCCGAGCCGACCGAGAACAGGCGGACGTCGACCTGCGGCAGGCGGGTGCCGTCGGTGTCGGCGGCCACGCCCGTGATGCTGCTCTCGTCGGTGGCCGCCGAGGCCGTGATCGGGACCGAGAGGACCGTCAGCGACAGTACGCTCGCGAGCAGGAACCTGGTGATGGTGCGGCGGGCGGTCATCGTGCCTCGATCCGGGTCGTGAAGGGAAGGGAGCCGACGTGTCTCGTCGGGTGCTGCTGGTCGGGACGGCCGCCGTGGTCGCCCTGGCGTGCCTGCTGGTCGGCCGGTCGCTGCTCGTCGACGGCCCCGAGGACCGCGACGTGTTCGCGACGGCGCTCCCGGTGGTCGACCCCGAGGCGGCCGCTGCGGTGGCGGCGCGAGACGCGGCACCGCAGGACCGGGCGGTGCTGACGCGTCTGGCCGAGGTGCCCACCGCGGTGTGGCTGGTGCCCGAGGCGTACGACGCCGACCACGTCGGCGGGCGCGTTCGTGAGCTCGTCGACCTCGCCGACGAGCAGGACCGCGTCGCGCTGCTGGTCGTCTACGGCATCCCCGACCGGGACTGCAGCGGCGGGTACTCCGCGGGTGGTCTCGACGCCGGGTCCTACCGTCAGTGGGTCGGCCGCATCGCCGACGAGGCCGACGGCGCGGCCGTCGTGCTCGAGCCCGATGCTCTGGCCTCGGCCGACGAGTGCGCCGACGTCGACGAGCGCACCGACCTGCTGGGCGACGCCGTCGACCTGCTCGCGGCAGGAGACGCCACCGTCTACGTCGACGCGGGTCACTCCGACTGGGTCGCCCCCGACCGCATGGCCGAGCTGCTCGAGCAAGTCGGCACCGACCACGTGCGGGGCTTCTCCACCAACGTCTCCTCGTACCAGGCCGACGTCGACGAGCGTCGCTACGCCGAGGCGATCCGCGACGAGCTTCCCGACCTGCACTACGTGATCGACACCGGTCGCAACGGCAAGGGGCCGGGTGCCCCCGGCGACTTCTGCAACCCCGCAGGGCGTGCGCTCGGACGAGAGCCAGCCGCGGGTGACGGTGCGCTCGACGCGTGGCTGTGGATCAAGCCGCCGGGCGAGAGCGACGGGACGTGCCGCGGTGGTCCGGCCGCAGGGACCTTCTGGGTGCTCGGCGCCCTCGAGCTGGCGTACGCCGCCGGCTGGGACCAGCAGTCCTGATCCCGACGGCGAGTCGGTGGGATCACAGCGCATTTCACAGACGATGGTCCGGGCGATCGTTACGGTGGTGACATGGGAGACAGAACGGCCGTCGTGATCGAGGACGACCCGGACATCCGCGACCTGCTGCGCACCGTGCTCACCCAGAGCGGTTTCGACACCGTCGCGGCGTCGAACGGGATCGACGGCATCGAGGCGGTCCGCGCCCACCAGCCGGTCGTCACGACGCTCGACGTCGCGATGCCCGGGATGGACGGCTTCGCCGTCGCGTCCCAGCTGCGCGAGTTCAGCGACACCTACATCATCATGCTGACGGGCCAGACCGACGAGATCGACGTGATCCAGGGTCTGCAGTCCGGCGCCGACGACTACCTGACCAAGCCGTTCCGTCCGCGTGAGCTGCGGGTGCGCATCGAGGCGCTCCTGCGCCGTCCCCGCGCGTTCGTCGCCGACGGAACCGACGCCGCCCCTGCCGTCGAGGTCCCGAAGGCCGAGACCAGCAGCGTCGTCGCCGCCGACGCCGCTCCCATGGCGCCCCAACCGCCGGCTCCGCCGCAGCAGCCGATCCAGCCACCGCCGCCCGCGCCGGTCCTGCCGCCGCCTCCGCCGCCCACCGTCGGGCAGGCTCCCGTCGAGCCGGTGGTCTCTGCAGCCCCCGCCGCGGCAGAGTCCACCGC
>JALRKU010000063.1 GCA_023254755.1 Aeromicrobium sp.
CGCAACGAATTGCGTCGGCGTTCGCCTCCCTGCTTCGTCGATAGCCTCAATGCCATGCAAATGGAAACCGGTGTCTGTGTCCTCCACCTCTTTTGTGCGACGACATCAACGGTCGATCGCGAACCGCTACTCGACGCCCTCGGCGTGCGGCTGAAGCCTGACCTGCTCACGATTGCGCTGACCCACCGCAGCTATTCCTATGAAAACGGCGGGCTACCCACCAACGAACGCCTGCAGCGGGTTGGCCAGCAGCACGCCCGCGCCCTGCTCCGCGGCGGCCCGCGCCGCGAACGTCGCGAGGTCGGCGTAGTCCCCCATGCCCCACGAGGCCGAGGAGTGCAGCGCGTACAGCTGCAGCATCCATCCCCAGGTCCGAGGGACGTCGGCGAGTCGCGCCGGTGCCACGACGACGTGGTCGCCGGACGCCAGCCGGTGGTAGCCCGGAGGCAGCTCGGTCGTGGCGGCGTCGACCGTCGACCCGTCCTCGAGGACGATCGGCCCGGTCAGCTCGTGCGGCTCGCCGACGAAGACGGCCACGGTGCGGGGGCCGGTCGGCGGACCCGCGGCGAGCGCGGCGGCGACCCGCTCCGGCGACGACGCGTCGACCCCGAGGCGGTCGAGGACCGCCACCACCACGTCGTCGGGGACCTCGACGTCGATCTTGTCGGAGCCCTCGTACCGGGTGGCGACCCCGTGCATCGAGGCCAGGCGCTCCAGCGGCGAGGACGAGGTCATGTCCCCATCGTCGCGGCCACCCGCAGCTCCCGCCAGCGAGGACCCTGTGCCGTCCGACACGAGGTCCCGAGGAGGACCCTCACCCGGCCGAGTCCTTCTTGAGCACCAGGACCGCGACGTCGTCCTCGATGACGTCCTGGGCGACCAGCTCGGCGATCGCCGACCGCACGTTGGCCTCGGCGTCGAGGGCCGGGTCCAGAGCTGCCGCCAGACGCTTCACCGCCAGGGTGGGGTCGTCGGCGTCCCGTCGCTCCACGAGCCCGTCGGTGAACAGGCAGACCACCTGCCCGGGCGCCAGGGCCAGAGTCACGCTCGTGCGCACCGTCGACGGCTCGACGCCGAGCAGGACGTCGGGCTCGACGTCGTGCTCGACCGGCCGCCCGGAGGCGTCGACCACGGCCGGGGGCCAGTGTCCGGCCGAGGCGATCCTGAGCTCGTCGTGCGGGGGTTCCGACACGGCGTAGAGGACCGTCGCCAGCGCACCGTGCTCGAAGTGGTGGACGGTGCGATCGAGGTGCTCCAGGACCGCGGCGGGGTCGTCGTGGTGCAGCGCGTACGCCCGCAGGGCGCTGCGCAACCGGCCCATCACCACGGCGGCTTCGAGACCGTGGCCCACGACGTCGCCGATGACGATCCCGAGCCGGTCGCCGGGCAGGACGAACGTGTCGTACCAGTCCCCGCCGAGATCGCCCTCGGCCGGGAGGTAGCGGGCTGCGATGTCGAGTCCGGGGACCGTGGCCGGCGCCGCGGGCAGGAGGCTGCGCTGGAGCACGATCGAGGCGGTCCGCTCCTCGTCGAGCGACAGCGACCGGATGACGCGCGCGACACCCGTCGCTGCCCGTTCCAGGACGGTGACCTCGTCGGGCGTGAAGACCCGAGGCGATCGAGAACCGACGTGCATCACGCCGACGAGCAGCCCCTGGTCGACGAGCGGCACGCCCAGCAGCGAACGCACCCGGTGCGCGTGGAGGATCGGGTTGATCACGTTGTCGGCCGTCACGTGCTCCAGCACGACGGGCTCGCGCAGCTGGGCGACGCGACCGGCGAAGCCGCGCCCCAGCGGCACCCGTGCGGCGAGCCGGGTCGTGCGATCCAGACCGAGGGACTCGACCAGCTCGAGGTGGGACTTGGAGTCGTCGAGGACGAGGATCGCCGCGGTGTCGGCTCCGAGCCGCCTGCGGACCCGTTGGAGGGCACGCGTCAGCGCGTCGTGGTCTGCACTCACGTCGTCCGCATACCCCTTCGTGGGCGGAGCATGCGCGCGACGAGGTGCGTCAGCCGCGGCGACGCAGCGTCAGCGTGCCCGCACCGAGAGCGAGGAGGGCGAGTGCCGCGACCAGCCACCAGATCGACTGGCCGCCGGTGCCCGGCAGGATGCCGTTGCCGTCGCCGGCGTCGGTCTCCTCGTCGACCGGCGCGATGGCGTCGCAGTCCTCCAGCACGACGTCGGCGGTGGCGGAGATCGTGCCGGGGATGCCGTCACTGACGTAGGAGTTCGTGGCCGTCAGGACCCGGCTGACCCCGGCGTCGGCGGCGTCGGTGTCGAACGTGCCCGAGACCGAGGTGCCGGACCCTGTCGCCGACTGTCCGTCGTACGTGACGATCCACTCGCCCGAGACCGAGGTGCTCGCGGAGAAGGGCAGGGCCTCTCCCGCGCACGCGTCAGGATCGATGACGATCGTGACCGCGGGATCGGGGTAGGCCTGCGCCGGGGCGAGCGGTGCAGCGACGAGGAGCAGCGCCGCGAGAGCGACGAGGATGCGGGGGATGGAGCGCATGGAGGACCCTTCACGAAAGCGTTCTGATGAGAGAAACGCGCGAGGGCGGTCGACGTGACGCGACTTTCGGCGCCTTTCTCCTCGAGCGGGAGATCGGAGTCGATCGACGCGGGCTCGGGACCACCCCGTCGACGAGGGATCTAGGCTCGGGGCCATGGATCTCGGACTGCGCGACCGCGTGTACCTCGTGACCGGTGGCACGGCGGGTCTGGGCTTCGCCACGGCGCAGGCGCTCGTCGCCGACGGCGCGCGTGTCGTCGTGTCGTCGCGCACCCAGGAGTCCGTCGACGACGCCGTGGCCCGTCTCGGCGAGGGCGCGGTCGGGCTGGCCGCCGACAACGCCGACCCCGCCGCGGCCGCTCGTCTCGTCGACGTCGCCCGGTCGGCGTTCGGCCGCCTCGACGGGGCGCTGGTCAGCGTGGGCGGACCGGCCGCCGGGTCCGTCACGGGCGCTTCGGAGGAGCAGTGGCGGACCGCGTTCGACGCCGTCTTCCTCGGCGCAGTGCGGCTGACGACGACGGTCGCCGAGGAGCTGGGCGACGGCGGCTCGATCGCGCTGGTGCTGTCCACGTCGGTCAAGACACCCATCCCGGGGCTCGCGATCTCCAACGGCCTGCGGCCCGGCCTCGCGATGGTCGCCAAGACCCTCGCCGACGAGCTCGGGCCCCGCGGCGTCCGCGTCAACTCGCTGCTGCCCGGACGGGTCGACACCGACCGCGTGCGCCGGCTCGACGAGCAGTCGGGCGACGCCGCCGCGTCCCGCGCCCGCAACGAGGCGTCGATACCGCTCGGTCGCTACGGCACGCCCGAGGAGTTCGGCGCCGTCGCGGCGTTCGTGCTCTCGCACGCCGCCGGATTCCTGACCGGCGCCGCGATCCCGGTCGACGGCGGCCTCACGCGGGCGCTCTGACCCCCTTCAGCCCGTCGGCGCCACGGTTCAGCCCCGGGCCGTGACCTCGGTGTCGACGGGTGCGTCGACGGGCTGCCATCCCGGCGGACCGAACACGTAGCCCAGCTTGTGCCGCCACCGCTTCGTGCTGCGCACGTTGCGCGCGATCTTGACGTAGTCCCCGTACTGCAGCTTCAGCAGGTTGTACGTGTCCACCGGCTTCGTGAGCCCGTACGTCGGCCGCTGCTTCTCCTCGGCGAACGAGCCGAACAGGCGGTCCCAGACGATGAGGATGCCGCCGTAGTTCTTGTCCAGGTACTCCGGATCGCTGCCGTGGTGCACGCGGTGGTGCGACGGCGTGTTGAAGACGAGCTCGACGGGACCCGGCAGCTTGCCGACCATCTCGGTGTGCACGTAGAACTGGAAGAT
>JALRKU010000217.1 GCA_023254755.1 Aeromicrobium sp.
CACGGACTGTTCGACCTGCTCGACCCTGACGACTACCGAGCCAGGACCGGGTCCTACCTCCATTCCTCCTATCCGCTCGCTGCGTATTGGTTCCTCCGGGGCACCGTCCCTTCCGGCTCGCGCTGGGTGGACCTGTCCGGCTGGCTCGTGCTCACCGGAGCCGGCGTGTCCACGGACTCCGGCATCCCGGACTACCGCGGTCCGGGGTCCCCGCCGCGCACGCCGATGACCTACCAGGAGCTGGTCGCGTCGCCGGAGGCGCACCAGCGCTACTGGGCGCGCGCGTTCGTCGGGTGGCGGCAGTTCCGCGGCGCCGACCCCAACGCGACCCACCTCGCCCTGGCCGCCGTCCAGGCCGACCTGGTCGGGTTGATCACGCAGAACGTCGACGGGCTGCACGAGGCGGCCGGTCACCGTGACGTCGTCGACCTGCACGGCCGCGCCGACCGCGTGATCTGCCTCGACTGCCGTGCCACGTCGACCCGCGCCGAGGTGCAGGACCGGCTCACGGCGCTCAACCCCGGATTCGACCGCACCGGCGAGGTCGCGCCGGACGGCGACGTCGTGCTCGAGCGCACCGACGACTTCGTCGTGGCGCCCTGCGCGGTCTGCGGCGGACGGCTCAAGCCCGACGTCGTGTTCTTCGGCGAGAGCGTGGCCCGCCCGGTGGTGGCGCACTGCTTCGGGCTCGTCGAGCGCTCCGCCGGTCTGCTGGTGCTCGGGTCGTCGCTGCACGTGATGTCGGGGCTGCGCTTCGTGCGGGCGGCCGCCAAGCAGTCGCTGCCCGTCGTCATCGTCAACCGTGGCGCGACCCGCGGCGACGACCTGGCGACCACCAAGATCGATGCAGGCTGTGCCGAAACGCTGGCCGCCTGGGGACTCACCTCTGCCGTTCCAGGGCCGATCGGCAGTACGGTGACGGCATGAGCGCTTCCACACCTCCTCCGCCACCGCCGTCGTCGCCCGTGCCGCCTCCGCCCCCGGGAGCTCCGCTGCCGAGCAGCGGCTACCCCGTCTCGTACTCCTTCGACGCCCCCGAGCGGGTCGCTCGCTGGCGTCCACTGGTGCACTGGCTGCTGGTGATCCCGCACGTCGTGATCCTGTACGCGCTCGCCATCGTGTCGAGCATCGTGGTGCTCATCTCGTGGTTCGCCGGCGTGATCCTGGGACGCATCCCCGAGGGCCTGCAGTCGATCACCGTGCTGTACAGCCGCTACAGCGCCCGGGTGACCTCGTACCTGCAGTTCCAGCGCGGCGAGTACCCGCCGTTCAACTTCTCGACCGACTTCGCCGATCCGGGCGGCGACCGGGTGCGCTTCGACGTCGTGCCTCAGATCGACGGACGCAGCCGCCTCACGATCTTCTTCCGCTTCTTGCTGGTCATCCCGCTGATGTTCGTGAGCATCTTCTACGTCATCGCGTGGTACGTCGTCATGGTCATCGGCTTCTTCGCCGTCATCATCCTGGGTCGCTGGCCGGCCGGTCTCCAGTCGTTCCTCGTCGGGTTCAACCGCTTCAACTCGCGGGTCGGCGCCTACTACAACCTGCTGACCGACGACTACCCGCCGTTCGGCTTCCAGTGACCCTCTAGCGTCGAGGGCATGGCCGCCTCGACGCAGATCCGCCTCGTCTCCCGTCCCGTCGGCGAGCCCGCCGACTCCGACTTCGAGACCGCCGTCGTCGAGCTCGCTGGGCTCGGCGACGGCGACGTGCTGCTGCGCACCGTGTACCTCTCGCTCGACCCCGCTGGGTGACGTCGTGGTGGGGGCCACGGTGTGCGAGGTCGTCGAGTCACGCTCCGCCGATCACCCGGTGGGGGCGTTCGTGCTGGCCTACACCGGGTGGCAGACCCATGCGGTCGTCCCGGCGCGGCACACGCGCCGGCTGGACCCCGACGCCGCTCCCGTCTCCACCGCGCTGGGCGTCCTGGGCATGCCCGGCTTCACCGCGTACGCCGGTCTGCTCGAGATCGGCCGCCCTGCCGAGGGCGAGACGGTCGTCGTCGCGGCTGCCGCGGGCCCCGTCGGGTCCGCGGTCGGCCAGATCGCCCAGCAGCGAGGCGCACGCTCGGTCGGCATCGCGGGCGGCGCCGACAAGGTGCGCCTGCTGGTCGACGAGTTCGGCTTCGACGCCGCCGTCGACCACCGCTCGCCGACGTTCCTCGACGACCTCGCCGCCGCCACTCCCGACGGGGTCGACGTGTACTTCGAGAACGTCGGCGGCACGGTCGGCGAGGCCGTCGTGCGCCGCATGAACACCTACGGCCGCGTGCCGGTGTGCGGCCTGGTCGCCGACTACAACGCCACCGAGCCGCGCGGGGGCGCCGAGCCGTCGCCGGCGTTCCTGCGGCGCGTGCTCACCCGGAGCCTCACGATCCGCGGGTTCATCCAGGACGAGTTCCAGGCCCGGCTCGGCGAGCAGTTCCAGCGCGAGATGGGCGCGTGGGTCGCCGACGGCACCGTGCGCTACCGCGAGGACGTGGTCGACGGCCTCGAGAACGCGGTCGAGGCGTTCCGCGGCCTCCTGACGGGCCGCAACGTGGGCAAGCTGCTGGTGCGCGTCAGCTGAGCTGGCGGATGCGGACCGTCTCGGGCAGCTGCGCGAGCTCGGCCAGCACCTCGGGGCTCACGGGCTCGGCGACGTCGGTGAGCACGTAGCCGTTCTCCCCCCGCGTCGCGAGCGACTGGGCCTCGATGTTGACGCCGCGGTCGCCCAGCAGCCCGTTGATCGTGGCCAGCACGCCGGGGGCGTTGCGGTGCACGTGGGCGATGCGATGCCCGTCGACGTTCGCCGGCAGGTTGATCTCGGGCAGGTTCACGCTGAGCGACGTGCCACCGTACGCCGCGTAGTTGCGCAGCTTGGAGGCGACGAAGCGACCGATGTCCTGCTGCGCCTCCTCGGTCGAGCCACCGACGTGCGGCGTGAGGATGACGTTGGGGACGCCCTGCAGCTCCGACGTGAACGGATCGCCCTGCCGCTTGGGCTCGATCGGGAAGACGTCGACCGCCGCCCCGGCGATGTGGCCGGACTCGAGGTTCTCGCGGAGCGCGGCCGGGTCGAACGCGATGCCGCGCGACAGGTTGAGGAACAGCGAGCGCGGCTTCATGGCGGCGAACTCCGGCGCGCCGAAGAACCCGGCGTTGCCGGGGCGGCCGTCGACGTGCAGCGACACGACGTCGGACTGCTCCAGCAGCTCCTCGAGGGTCGAGCAGCGCTTGGCGTTGCCCAGGGCGAGCTTGTCGTCGATGTCGTAGAAGATCACCTTCAGGCCCAGCGCCTCGGCGATGACCGACAGCTGGCTGCCGATGTTGCCGTAGCCCACGATGCCGAGGGTGCGGCCGCGGATCTCGTGGCTGCCGGCGGCCGACTTGTTCCACACCCCGGCGTGCATGTCGGTCGACTTCTCGTGGAGGCGGCGGGCCAGCGAGATGATCTCGGCGATGGCCAGCTCGACGACGCTGCGGGTGTTGGAGTACGGCGCGTTGAAGACCGCGATGCCGCGGCTCGAGGTGGCCGGCAGGTCGATCTGGTTGGTGCCGATGCAGAACGCACCGATCGCCATCAGGTCGGGCGCGGCGTCGAGCACCTTCTCGGTGATGTAGGTCGTCGAGCGGATGCCGAGCAGGTGGACGCCCTGGATCGCCTCGATCAGCTCGTCCTCGCCCAGCGCTCCGTCCTGCGTCCGGACCTGGTAGCCCTTGCCGCGCAGGAAGTCCCTGCCGTCGGGGTGGATGTTCTCGAGCAGCAGCACCGAGACGTCGCGGTCGTCGAGCTTCTGCTGGGGCGCGGTCGGGCTCATGGTCATCATCATGTCGGCTGTCCTCCGGTCAGCGTCAATCGGTGCTGACGGGGCCCAGGCGAACGGTCCCAGATCATCGGGCTGTCGGGCGCTCCCCGGTGGTACCCACCTCAACGCCAGTCGCGCCGACGTCTCCAGTCTACGCGCTGGGCGTGCCCTGGGTGAAACGCGCGAGCGCCTCCGGCGGGATCTCCCGGTCGAGGTTCGCGAGGCGCACCTGGCCCTGCGCCACGAGCCGTCCGTCCTGGTCGTGGGAGTCCAGGTGCCACAGCTGCTGGGACCGGCCGCGGTGGATCGGCGTGGCGGTGACGCTGATGGTGTCGCCGACCGACGCCTGGCGCAGGAAGTCGGTGAGGTTGCTGGTGCCGACGATGACGCCCTTGTCACCGAGCCAGGTCTGGGCCGCGACGCTGGCCGTCGACTCGTGGACGGCGCAGTAGATGCCGCCGTGGGGGATGCCGAACGGCTGCAGGTGCTGGTCGGTGATCGTGAAGGTGGCCACGACCTTGTCGGGGCCCAGCTCGGCGTACTGCACACCGAGGACGCCGTCGAGTCCGGGGATGTCGCTCATGGACCGAGCCTATGCCCGGCTTGAATTGCATACCCCCTGGGGGTATACAGAGATCATGCGCACTCGACTCGTCCTCCTGCTCGCCGCCCTCCTCGTCGCCGCCGGCTGCTCCGGCGGAGACGACCCCGACCCCGACGACGTCGCGTTCGTGCAGGGCATGGTGCCCCACCACGAGCAGGCGGTCGAGATGGCCGCCATGGTCGACGACCACGCCGACGTCAGCCCCGAGCTCGCCGACCTCGCCGACCGCATCGAGGCGGCCCAGCAGCCCGAGATCGACCGCATGGAGGGCTGGCTCGACGACTGGGACGTCGACGACCACGGCTCGATGGACCACGGCGACATGGAGGGCATGGACCACGGCGGCATGGACCACGGCGGGATGGACGGCATGATGTCGGCCGACCAGATGAGCGAGCTCGCGTCGCTCGACGGTGCCGCGTTCGAGCAGCGCTGGCTCGAGATGATGATCGAGCACCACCGGGGCGCCGTGCGGTCGGCCGAGTCGGTCATCACCGACGGCACCGATCCCGACGTGCGCGACCTCGCCCGAGACGTCGTCCGCACGCAGACCGCGGAGATCACCGAGATGGAGG
Source organism: Aeromicrobium sp. (assembly GCA_023254755.1). GTDB lineage: Bacteria > Actinomycetota > Actinomycetes > Propionibacteriales > Nocardioidaceae > Aeromicrobium. The sequence continues at coordinate 4,967 of JALRKU010000217.1, forward strand.
GCCTGCTGCGATGACCCACGACCACGTCCACCCCGGCTACTCCGACGACAAGGCCGCGGTCCTCAAGCGCCTCAGGCGCGTCGAGGGCCAGGTCCGCGGGATCACCCGCATGGTCGAGGACGACACCTACTGCATCGACGTCCTGACGCAGGTGTCCGCGACCACCAAGGCCCTCGAGGCCGTCGCCCTCAAGCTCCTCGAGGAGCACCTCGCGCACTGCGTCGTCGACGCGGCCCGCGCCGGCGACCCGGCCGAGAAGGTCAAGGAAGCCTCCGACGCCATCGCGCGTCTCGTCCGTTCCTGAAGGGGGACCACCATGAGCACCACCACCGACTACCGCGTCACCGGGATGACCTGCGGCCACTGCGCCAGCGCGGTCACCGAGGAGATCACCGCGCTCGACGGCGTCACCGCCGTCGACGTCGCCCTGGTCGAGGGCGGCACCTCGACCGTCACCGTCACCAGCGACGCCCCGCTCGACGAGGCGGCGGTCGCCGCCGCGGTCGACGAGGCCGGTTACGCCCTGGCAGGCCCGAGGGACCTGCCGCTGGCATGAGCACGCACGACCACGAGGCCAGCACGAGTCGGCACGTCCTCGACGTGCGCGGCATGACCTGCACGTCCTGCGCGGCTCGGGTCGAGAAGAAGCTGAACAGGCTCGACGGCGTGACGGCCTCGGTCAACTACGCCACCGAGAAGGCCACCGTCGAGGCCCCGGCCGGCCTCGACCCGCAGACGCTGCTCGACACGGTGGCCGCGACGGGCTACTCGGCCTCGGTCCGCGACCCGCACCAGCGGCACGGCGCCGGCCATGACGGGCACGACATGGGTGGCATGCACCACTCCGGACTGCACGGTGCGGCGTCGATGAAGCGGCGTGCGATCGTGTCGGGCCTCCTCACGGTGCCGCTCGTGGTGCTGTCGATGGTGCCGGCGGCGCAGTTCGACTACTGGCAGTGGGTCGCGCTGGCCCTGGCGACGCCGGTCGTCGTGTGGGGCGCCTACCCGTTCCACTCCGCTGCGTGGACCAACGCCCGCCACGGCGCCGCGACGATGGACACCCTCGTGAGCGTCGGCGTGCTGGCGGCGTACCTGTGGTCGCTGTGGGCGCTGTTCCTCGGCGACGCCGGCATGGTCGGGATGACCATGCGGTTGTCCTGGACCGGCGGGGGCCACGACGAGATCTACCTCGAGGCCGCCGCCGCCGTCACGACGTTCGTGCTGGCCGGCCACTACCTCGAGGCCGACGCGAAGCACCGCTCCAGCGCGGCCCTGCGTGCCCTGATGGACGCCAGCGTCTCGCGCACCGACATCGCGGTCGGCGACCGGTTCACGGTGCGGCCCGGCGAGCGGATCGCGACCGACGGCGTCGTCGTGGAGGGCGCGTCGGCCGTCGACGAGTCGATGCTCACGGGCGAGTCCGTGCCGGTCGAGAAGGTCGTCGGCGACCGCGTCACCGGGGCGACGATCAACGCGTCGGGTCGACTCGTCGTCGAGGCGACCGCGGTCGGCGACGACACCCGGCTGGCCCAGATGGCGCGCCTGGTCGAGGAGGCCCAGGAGGGCAAGGCCGACGTGCAGCGGCTCGCCGACCGCATCTCGGCGTGGTTCGTGCCCGCCGTGATCGCGCTCGCGCTCGCGACGTTCGCGGGCTGGTGGATCGTCGGCGGCGAGCTGGAGCCGGCGTTCACGGCCGGGGTCGCGGTGCTGATCATCGCCTGCCCCTGCGCCCTGGGACTCGCCACGCCGACCGCCCTGATGGTCGGCACCGGCCGAGGTGCCCAGCTCGGCGTGCTCATCAAGGGTCCGCAGGTGCTGGAGTCGACCCGGGTCGTCGACACGGTCGTGCTCGACAAGACCGGCACCGTCACCACCGGCCGGCTCTCGGTCGCCGAGGTGCGACCGGCGGACGGCATCGACGAGGCCGAGCTGCGCCGGGTCGCAGCCAGCCTCGAGCACCCCTCGGAGCACCCCGTGGCGCGAGCGATCGCGACGCTCGCCGAGCCCGGCGAGGTGGCCGACTTCGCCAACCACGCCGGCTTCGGCGTCACGGGTGTCGTCGACGGCCACGAGGCCGCGGTCGGACGGCCCACGTGGCTGCGCGAGCGGGGCGTCGAGGTGCCCGACGTCGACGGCGTGGCCGTCGAGTGGGACGGCGTCTACCGCGGGTCGATCACGGTGTCCGACACCGTCAAGCCGTCGTCGGCGCAGGCCGTGCGCGACCTGCGCGAGCTCGGGCTGGAGCCCGTGCTGCTGACCGGTGACGCGCGGGCCACCGCCGAGGCGGTCGCCGCCCAGGTCGGGATCGACCGGGTCGAGGCCGACGTGACGCCGGAGGACAAGCTCCGGGTCGTCCACGAGCTGCAGGCGTCGGGACACACCGTCGCGATGGTGGGCGACGGCGTCAACGACGCGGCCGCCCTGGCCGCGGCCGACCTCGGCATCGCGATGGGCACCGGCACCGACGTCGCGATCGAGGCATCGGACCTCACCCTCGTCGAGGGCGACCTGGCGACCGCCGTCACCGCGGTCCGGTTGTCGCGCAGCACGCTGCGCACGATCAAGGGCAACCTGTTCTGGGCGTTCGCCTACAACGTCGCGGCGATCCCGCTGGCCGCCGCCGGTCTGCTCAACCCGCTCGTCGCGGGTCTGACGATGGCGTTCAGCTCGGTGTTCGTGGTCACCAACAGCCTGCGCCTGCGCCGGTTCACCGCCTGACCTCCCCGGGGACCTGGGGTCAGGTCGCCGAGCCGTCGGGAGCGGCGTCGCCGAGCGGGCTGGCGTGCTCGGGGAACACCTCGGTCGACACGTCCTCGTCGACCAGGCAGCGCCGGCAGAAGTCCGTGCCGAACGGGGTGAGGTGCACGCTGCGCCGCACGGGCCGGGCGAACCGGGTCGCGTGCAGCACGTCGAGCACGTCGGGCTGGGCCTCGAGCACCTGGTAGTCGAGCGGATCACGCAGCGGGTTGGGCGAGAACCAGATCAGACCGAGCCGGAAGAGGTTGTTCAGGTACGCAGGCACCTGGTCGAGGTAGCGCACCCCGGCCTGCGGACCGATCATCGTCAGACCGCGGGCCAGCAGCTCGCTGCTCACCCGCCCGAGCGGCCCGCCCGACCGGACGTCGACCGACGGCTGCGGGCCCTTCTGCAGCAGCAGGAGCAGCACGCGGGCCTCGTCGGGTGCCAGCTCGCCGAGGATCCGGGCGAAGGCGGGGTGGGCCGAGCTGCCGTCCCACACGTCGCGGGACCGCTCCAGCAGCTCGGCGCCGCGACGCCGCAGGTTCTCGTCGGCGGTCGCGGTGCTGGGCGTGGCCGACAGCGCCGTGGCCATCGAGTCGCCGGTCATCGACAGCGCCCGCGACAACGGCACGCCACTGCTGACGGCACGGAGCACCCCGCCGAGGGCGACCGCGACGTCGCCCGCGTCGCGCACCAGCGCGGCCGCCTCGGCGGGATCGCGGAGCGAGCGGAAGACCCGCAGGCCCGTGCGCACCGAGGTCCGGGCACCCCACTCGGCGGTGTGCACCCACGCACTGGCGCCCACGCGGGCCAGCCCGGGGATCGCGTCGATGGCGGGCCCCAGCACGTCGGACACCGACCGCTGCAGGCCCAGGTCGTCGAGGTCCGGCAGCGGGGGCAGGTCGTCGTCGGTCACCGGGTCATCCTCCCGCGCCGAAGATCGCGAGGTGCAGGAACCCACCGGCCAGCCCCATGACGGCGCCGTGGGCGTAGAGCATCCACTCGTCCTCCTTGATCGCGGCGCGCATCATCTCCACGAAGTCGCGGGGCGGCAGCTCCTTGGTGCGCGTCGCGATGAGCACGCGGATCTTCTCGGACTGGCGGCGGCTGAACTCGGGGTCCTTGAACGGTGTGAGGGTGCGGCCCACCGCCTCCTCGGAGATCGAGTCGCGGATCGCGTCGAAGCGCTTGGAGCCCACGGCCACGCGCACCATGCCGCGCGCCGGACCGAGCGCCCGGTCGATCGCCGGACGCAGCGCGGTGGCGAGCATCTGCCGGGTGCGATCGCCCCGCGGACCGTCGAGCAGGAAGTCGCCGATCCGCTCCAGCGTGATGACGTCGTCGGCGATGATCCTCGCGTAGACCTCCGCCGCCTCGTCCTGCCGGCGCAGGAACAGGCCGTGGACCTTGACGCCCAGGACACGGCGCGGCTCCGGGGGCTCGAAGATCAGCCACATGCCGAGGGCGTTGGTGATCCAGCCGACGATCACGCCCATGATCGGCAGCAGCCACCACAGGTGGAAGATCGAGTCGACCAGCGCGACCGGGATGCCGAGCAGGAACCCGAACACGAAGCCGAACAGCACCATCAGGTTCAGCTCTTTCTGCCCGAAGTCGCGGAAGATCCTGACGACGAGCGCCGGGTTGCTGCGGAAGTGGTCGATGACCATGATCTTGGGGTCGAGCAGCTGGTCGATGTGCGTGCCGATCTCGGTGGTCACGTTGCCGACCACCTGGGGCAGCTGGGCCTGGACGCGTTCGTGGACGGCCTTGCGGAACGCCGGGGGCAGGTCCGACCACAGCCGGGGGTGCTCGCGCATCATCACCTGGTCGACCAGCTCCGGCACCTCGGGACGGAACACCTGGACGATGTGGTTGGCGATCTGGTCGGGCTCCAGCTGCTGGTAGAACTCGGCGGGCGTGCCGAGCTTGGAGATCGCCTTGTCGACCGCGATGCTGCCCATCTTGGCGGCGCGCGCCGGCACGATGCCCTGCCAGCCGATGCCGCCCTGCAGGAAGCCGGGCACCTCCTGCAGCTTGCGGGGGAGCAGTCCCGCGAGCTGGCGCATGCCACGGACCTGGACGCCGTGGAAGTGCACGGGACGGAACAGCATGACCAGACCGGTCCAGTTGATGAGCCAGCCGATGACCCCCGTGAACACCGGGATCGTCGCGAAGCTGACCCAGTTCACGTCCTCGGCCCAGTGCTCCAGCCAGTCCACGCCCGTCCCTTCACCCCCGGGTCTGCGCACCCGGCGGTCTGCCGAGCGTAGTCACTTCATGGCGTTCCGGACAGGGTTCCCGTGCGCCACGTCGGCGCCCGGGGTTAGGTTGGGATCTCGGCGGATGCTCCCACGACGAGAAGGCGGTGACCTGTGCCGACTGTGGCTGTCACGGGCAGCACCGGCTTCGTCGGAGGCCGCGTGGCCCAGGCTCTGAGCGGCCGCGACGTGCCGGTCCGCCTCCTCGTGCGCGACGAGAGTCGCGCGCCTGCCGTCGGCTCGGCCGAGGTCCGTGCCGCGGCCTACGAGGAGGTCTCGTCGATGCGCCGGGCGCTCGCCGGCGTCGACACGGTCTTCATGGTCGCGGTCGGCGAGGACGGTCGACGTCTCGACCTGCACGCCGACTTCCTGTCGGCCGCGGTGCAGGCCGACGTGCGCCAGGTCGTCTACCTGTCGTACCTCGGCTCCGACGCGTCGTCCGCCTTCGCCTGGAACCGCGACCACGCGCTCACCGAGCAGCTGCTGCACGACCTCGACCTCGACCACACGGTGCTGCGCGCCAGCCACTTCGACACCACGATGCTCGAGTTCGCGGTGTGGGGCGACATCACCGGCCCTGCCGGTCAGGGGCGGGTCACGCCCATCGCCCGCACCGACGTGGCCGACGTGGTGATCGGCGTGCTCACCGATCCGCACGCCCACGCCGGACGCACCTACGAGCTCACCGGACCCGAGGCGCTCACGTTCGACCAGGTCGCCGAGGTCGTCGCCCAGCACCGCGGCGCGGCGTGCCGGTACCACGACGTCGACGACGCGGCGTTCCGCAGTCGCCTGCGCGACCTGGCCGTGCCCGACTCGCTCGTGAGCGCCTGGATCGACCAGTACCACCAGATCCGCGACGGCGTGTTCGGCACCGTGTCGCCGCACGCCGAGCAGCTGCTCGGGCATCCGCCGCTCACCCTGGCCGCGTCGCTCGCCACCCTCGACCAGTGACGTCCGGGGCTCCGCTCGAGACGGCACCCCGGCTGGCCGCTCGTCTAGGCTCGAGGCATGAGTGACGCGCTGCTGACCATCACCGGCTCCGTGACCATCCGCGAGAGGATCGCGATCCCCGCGGGGTCGATCGTCACCGTCAAGGTCGTCGACGCGGCGGGCGAGGTGCTGGCCGCGACGGCGCTGCCGGCCGACGGCGTGCCCGTCGAGTACTCGCTCGCCGTCGACCCCGCGTTCGTCGAGTCGCCCGACCGGCTGCTCGTGTGGGCGGCGCTGCGCACCGAGGCCGGCCTGTGGGGCACCCTGGACCTGGCACCGGCCGGCGACGACCTCGTCGTGCTCACCAGGGTCCCGGACTGATGCCTCGGGGTGGCGCGTCCGTCACGCACATCCCCGCCGAGGAGCTCGCCGCGTCCGACCCGGTGCTGGGTCGCATCGCGCGGATGCTGCGCCCGTACCGCACCAAGATCGCCCTCGTCGGCGTCGCCGTCGTCACGGCGGCCGTGCTCACCTCGGTCGTCCCGTTCCTCACCAAGGCGGTGTTCGACAAGGCGCTGTTCCCGCCGTCGGGCGGCCCCGACCTCGGCCTGCTCGGCTGGCTCGTCGCGGCCATGTGCGCCATCCCTGTCGTCACGGCGCTCATCGGCATCGGCCAGAACTGGCTCACGTCGACCATCGGCAACTCGGCGATGGCGGACCTGCGAGGCGACCTGTTCGCCCACCTGCAGAAGATGGAGCTCGCGTTCTTCACCGCCACCAAGACCGGGGCGATCCAGTCGCGGCTGGCCAACGACGTGGCGGGCGTGCGCACCGTGCTCACCGACACCGCCACCACGATCCTGCAGAACACCGTCACCGTCACGGCGGCCTTCGTGTCGATGGTGCTGCTGTCCTGGCAGCTGACGATCCTGACCTTGGTCGTCATGCCGCTGTTCGTCTGGATCCAGCTGCAGGTCGGACGCCGCCGCCAGCGCCTCGCCAAGCGCACGCAGGAGTCGCTGTCGGAGATGACCGCGATCACCGAGGAGGCGCTGAGCGTCTCGGGGATCCTGCTGTCGAAGGTCTTCAACCGGGGCGACGCCGAGGTCGAGCGCTACCGGGAGGCCAACCGGCAGCAGACCCGGCTGCAGGTCGAGCAGGCCATGACCGGCCGCGCCTTCTTCGCCACGGTCCAGACGTTCTTCGCGATCACGCCGGCCCTGATCTACCTGGTCGCCGGCTCCATGCTCACCGGCAGCCTGGGCGGCGCGTCGCTGACCGCGGGCACCCTGGTGGCGTTCACGACGCTGCAGGCGCGCCTCCAGATGCCGTTGATCCAGCTGATGCGGGTGACGCTCGACGTGCAGACGTCGCTGGCGCTGTTCCGTCGGATCTTCGAGTACCTCGACCTCGAGCCCGCGATCACCGAGAAGCCGGGCGCCGTCGCGCTCACCGGGTCGTCGCTGCGCGGCCGGATCGAGTTCCGCGACGTGTCGTTCGTGTACCCCGAGCCCCGCGAGCTCACGGGCTCGTCGCACCGCGACCGGTTCGGCGACAGCGGCGTCCGCATCGATCGCGGCGACGTCGAGGCCACCGAGTGGGCGCTGCACGACCTGTCGTTCACGGTCGAGCCGGGACAGCTGGCGGCGATCGTCGGCCCGTCCGGCTCGGGCAAGACGACCGCCACCTACCTGGTCCCGCGCTTCTACGACACGACGCGGGGCGCCGTGCTGATCGACGGGCACGACGTCCGCGACCTGACGCTGTCGTCGGTCGCCGACGCGGTCGGCATGGTCACCCAGGAGCCGTACCTGTTCCACGGCACGATCCGCGACAACATCGCGTACGCCCGTCCCGGCGCCACGGCGGCCGAGATCGAGGAGGCCGCTCGCGGGGCCAACATCCACGACCGGATCATGTCGTTCGAGCAGGGCTACGAGACGATCACCGGCGAGCGCGGCTATCGGCTCAGCGGCGGGGAGAAGCAGCGCATCGCGATCGCGCGGGTGCTCCTGATGGACCCGCGGGTGCTGATCCTCGACGAGGCCACGTCGGCGCTCGACAACGAGACCGAGCGGCTCGTGCAGCAGGCGCTGGAGCGCGCCAGCGACGGGCGCACCACGATCGCCATCGCGCACCGGCTGTCGACCATCCACAACGCCGACGTCATCTTCGGCATGCAGGACGGTCGCATCGTCGAGTCCGGCACGCACCACGAGCTGCTCGAGGCCGGCGGCCTCTACGCCCGGCTCTACGTCGAGCAGTTCAGCCAGACCACGCCCCCGGAGCCGCCCGCCGACGGGCGTCGGGCCGACGTCCGCGTCTGAGCAGGACTACGGTCAGGTCATGAGCGAACGGCGCACGTACCTGCTGATCGACGGCGAGAACATCGACGCGACCCTCGGCGGGTCGATCCTGGGCCGCCGGCCGCAGCCGCAGGAGCGACCGCGCTGGGACCGCGTCCTGGCCTTCACCGAGACGCTGTGGGACCAGCCGACGACGGGGCTGTTCTTCCTCGCCGCGAACGGCGAGATGCCCATGCCGTTCGTGCAGGCCCTGCTCGCCCTCGGCTACCGTCCCGTGCCGCTGAGCGGTGCGCCGGACCAGAAGGTCGTCGACATCGCGATCCAGCGCACCCTCGACGAGCTCGCCCGCCGCGACGACGACGTGGTCCTCGCGTCGAACGACGGCGACTTCGTGCCGCACCTCGGCGCGCTCGTCGGCACCCGGCGCACCGCGCTCATCGGCTTCCGCGAGATGCGCAGCAGCAGCTTCGCCGCGCTGTTGGACCGCGGCCTGGAGTTCTTCGACCTCGAGTACGACGTCGAGGCGTTCACCACCGAGCTGCCCCGCCTGCGCGTCATCCCGATCGACGAGTTCGACCCGGCCCAGTTCCTCTAGCGGCGGCGCTCAGGGGGCGATGCCGACGTACTTGGTCTCGAGGTACTCCTCGATCCCCTCGGCGCCGCCCTCGCGGCCGAAGCCGGACGCCTTGACGCCACCGAAGGGCGCCGCCGGGTTCGAGACGATGCCCTGGTTGATGCCGACCATGCCGGTCTCGAGGCCCTCGTAGACGCGGATCATGCGGCTCGCGTCCTGGGTGAACGCGTAGGCCACCAGCCCGAACTCGGTGGAGTTGGCCAGGCGCAGCGCCTCCTCCTCCTCGGTGAAGGTGAAGACCGGAGCGACCGGACCGAAGATCTCCTCGGTGGCCAGGTCGGCGTCGGCGCTGACCCCGGCCAGCACGGTCGGCGGGTAGAACGTGTCGTTGTCGGGGGTCGTGCCGCCGGTGAGCACGTCGGCGCCCTTGGCCACCGCGTCGTCGACCAGCGCCGCGACCTTGTCGCGCTGCGTCCGGTCGATCAGCGGGCCGACCTCGACGCCCTCGTCGGTGCCGCGACCGACGGTCATGCCACCCATGCGCTCGGCGAGACGACGACTGAACTCGTCGGCCACCGACTCGTGGACGATGAAGCGGTTCGCGGCCGTGCACGCCTCGCCGACGTTGCGCATCTTGGCCAGCATCGCGCCGTCGACGGCACGGTCGAGGTCGGCGTCGTCGAACACCAGGAACGGTGCGTTGCCGCCCAGCTCCATCGACACGCGCAGCAGACCCTCGGCGCTCTGCTCGACGAGCCGGCGACCGACCTCGGTGGATCCGGTGAAGGTGAGCTTGCGCAGCCGCGCGTCGCGGATCAGTGGCTCCATCACCTTGCCGGTGCTGGAGGTGGTGACCACGTTGAGCACGCCGTCCGGCACACCCGCCTCGACCAGCAGGTCCGCCAGCCGCAGCATGGTCAGCGGGGTCTGCTGGGCCGGCTTGACGACCATGGTGCACCCGGCGGCGATCGCCGGGCCGATCTTGCGAGTGCCCATCGCCAGCGGGAAGTTCCAGGGCGTGATCATCAGGCACGGACCCACCGGCTGCTTCAGTGTGAGCAGCCGGGTCGCTCCGTTCGGGCTGATCGAGTAGCGGCCCGAGATGCGCACCGCCTCCTCGGCGAACCCGCGGAAGAACTCGGCGCCGTAGGCGATCTCGGCCTTGGA
>JALRKU010000230.1 GCA_023254755.1 Aeromicrobium sp.
CCGGTGCTCGACCACGACGAGCGTCGAGCCGTCGGCGGCCACCGTGCGCGTGACCGCCTCGCGGACGGCGGCGGCGTGGTCGGCGTCGAGCATCGCGGTCGGCTCGTCGAGCAGCACCACGTCGGGTCGCATCGCGAGCACCCCCGCGAGGGCGAGCCGCTGCAGCTCGCCCCCGGACAGCGCCGCCGTCGCGTGCTCCCGCCCCTGGTGCAGGCCGACCGCCGCGAGCGCGTCGTCGACGCGTGCCCAGACGTCGTCGCGGCCGAGCGCCGCGTTCTCGGGCCCGAACGCGACGTCGCGGCCGATGCGCTCGGCGACGACGGCGTCACCGGGCGCCTGCGGCACCAGACCCACGCGCCCCGCGACCTCGACCGTGCCGGTCAGGTCGCCGGGCAGCGTCGAGCCCAACGCGCCGACCACGGCGTTCAACAGCGTCGACTTGCCCGCTCCCGAGGGTCCCGCGAGCAGCACGCGCTCGCCGGCCCCGATCGCGAGGTCGAGCCCGGCGACGACCGGCTCACGGCGACCCAGCGGCCGCCAGCCGAACCCGGAGAACCGGACCGCGCTCAGACCGCCGCCGCCTCGTGGTGCTCGCGGCCCGGACCGAACGGATCGAGCACGCCGGCACGCGCCAGCGCCCGGGTGAGCGCCCAGCCGCCGACGCCGGCGACGACCGCACCCGACGCGGCGAAGAAGCCGAGGTGGGCGAGCCGGTCGCCCGCGTCGAACACGCCCTCGTAGTACGCGTTCCACTCGTAGACCGACTCGATCGCGCCCGCCAGGGCTCCGGCCAGCACCGCGACCGGCAGCGAGAACCGCCGGTACAGGAACAGCGCCAGCACGAGCTCGGCGCCGAGGCCCTGCCAGAAGCCCGAGACCAGGACGCTCATGCCCCACTCGGTGCCGCCGGGGACCAGGCCGGACACGGCGGCCGCCGCGACCTCGGTCGCGAGCGCGGCGCCCGGACGACGGATGATCAGGCCACCGACGACGCCGGCCAGCAGCCAGGGCCCGCCCAGCAGGCCGGCCGACGGAGGGTAGGAGAAGACGGCGAGGCCGCTGATGCCGGCGTAGGCCTTCCCCCAGGCCCAGAAGGTGACGCCGAGGGCGACCGCCAGGGCCGCGATCGTGACGAGGTCGACCGTGCGGTACCGCACGAGGTCGCGGACGGGCGTGGGTGCAGAAATGGTCATGTCGTGACTCCCTTCGCCGGTGCTAACCGGAGCAGGTTCGAGGGTCTGCGGCGGATCCGCACTCTCAGCGCCCTCTGCGTGGCGCTCCCCTGTCGTGCGACCCACAGTAGTCGTCGCGACCCGGCGACGGCGACCCGGCCGCGTCCCGCCCCTCCCGTGGACGACGTGCGGCAGGATGGGCGCCATGTCCGTCCGCACGCCCGACCCCAACCCCGGCTGGCTCTCCGACATCGCGCTCGACGAGACGCGGTCGCGGGTCCCGATCCTCTACGTCGAGGCCGTGCCGGTGCAGGTCGACTCCGTCGGCCGGGTCGAGGCCGTCGGCGTGCTGCTGCGTGGCTCCGCGACCGGTGCCATCACGCGCACCCTCGTGTCGGGGCGCGTCATGCACGGCGAGTCGGTGCGCGACGCCCTGCTGCGCAACCTCGAGAAGGACCTGGGCCCGACGGCGTTCCCGACCCTGCCCACGACGATCGTGCCGTTCACGGTCGCCGAGTACTTCCCGCTCCCGGGTGTCGCA
>JALRKU010000274.1 GCA_023254755.1 Aeromicrobium sp.
CATGGGCCGCTGCGCGGCACGGGGCATCACCCCCAAGACCCCTCGGTGCCCCCGACAGGAATCGAACCTGTGACCTACCGCTTAGGAGGCGGTCGCTCTATCCGACTGAGCTACGGGGGCGTCGCGTGTCACAGTATCCGCCCCCTCGGGCCGGGTTACCATCGACGCCATGCATGCACTCCCAGACCGCCGGACGGTGGGTGCATGACCCTGGTGCTGAGAACGGCACGCGACTGGCGCGTCGTCGTTCTTCTCCTCGTCACCCTGATCGCGCTGGTCAGCGGCATCGTGTACGCGTCGGGGTCGTCCGACGCCGTCCCCGCACAGACCGCCTCCGGCACCTGCGCGACGCCCCGGCCCCTCACGCCCGGACTCACTCACCACGACCTCGAGTTCGCCGGCGGCACCCGCACGTTCGACGTCTACGTGCCCGCGTCGTACGACGGCGCCCGGCGCACCCGCGTGGTGTTCCTCTTCCACGGCTACGGCGGAACCCCCGCCAAGGTGCTCCGCACCAGCGCGATGGAGGGCCTGGCCGAGGAGAAGGGCTTCATCGTGGTCGCCCCGCAGGCCGCAGGCGAGCACCCGACGTGGGACTTCCGGACCCCCGGCGACGTCCCGGACTCCGACGTCGCCTTCGCGCGCGCGCTCGTCGACAGGGTCCGCGAGGGCGCCTGCGTCGATCCTGACGGCATCTTCGCCGCCGGGTTCTCCAACGGCTCCGCGTTCTCGCTCGCCCTCGCGTGCGACGACCGGAGCCCGTTCGCGGCGTACGGCGCGGTGTCCGGTCCCTACATCGCGCCCGACTGCAGCCGTGCCAGGCCGGCCACGATCGCCTACTTCCACGGACTCGTCGATCCGGTCGTGCCCTACGGCGGCGCGTCGACCGTCATCGGCCCGCTGCCCGGCGTCGACGACACCATCGCCCAGTGGGTCGCGCACGACCGCTGCCCCAGCCGCGGTGCCCGCACCGCCGTCGAGGGGCCCGTGCGGCACTTCTCCTGGCGCGACTGCGCCGATGGGTCCGCCATCTCGGTCTACACCCTGCGCGACGCCGGCCACGCCTGGCCGGCCCAGGTCGTCGGCCGCGACGACGCGAGCCGACTGATGTGGTCGTTCTTCACCCGCGCCGAGCAGACCGCCCGTCGTGGCTGAGCCCGAGTCCCTCACCGACGCCGAGCGGGCCCGCCGTCGTCGCGCCGCCGAGCTGCTCGGCGATCTCGAGCCGAGCGTCACCCGTGACGAGACCGGCGAGGGCTGGAACGACGAGAGCGGCACGTCGCGCGAGGACGAGATCCTGCGCGACGTGCCGCCCCACCACGGCAGCTGACCGCCGCTACTGCGGCTTCGCGAGAGCGTCGCGGATCTCGCGGAGCAGCGCGACGTCCTCGGGCGGACCCGACGGCTCCTCGACCGCACCGCGCTCGCGCATCTCGTTGAGCTTCTTCATCGGCACGACGACGAAGAAGTAGACGACGGCAGCGGTGATGGCGAAGGTGATCGCCGCGTTGATGAAGTCGCCGAAGGCGATGAAGGTCTTCGGATCGTCGCCCTTCAGACGGAAGCCGAGGCCCTGGCCGGTGTCGCTGCTGCCGGTGGCGGCGATGAGCGGGTTGATGAACGACTCGGTGAACTTGGTCACCAGCGCCGTGAACGCCGTGCCGATGACGACCGCGACGGCCAGGTCGACGATGTTGCCGCGGAGCAGGAACTCCTTGAATCCCTTGATCATGTGTCCCCCTTGGACGTGGTGCGGTGAGGTGGCCCCTCGACACTATCGAGCCACGACCGAGCCGACGCCCCGCCCGGGACCGACGGTCCCGTGGTCAGGATCGGACGACGAGCCGCAGTCCACCGCCGACGGCCGCCTCGGCGAGGGCCAGGGCGTCGTCGTCGGACGTGGTGAGCCCGACGGCCGGTGTCGTGCCCGGCTCGGGCCGGGGCAAGGTGGCGACCGTGGCACCGCGGACCACCACGGCCGCGCGACCCTCCTCGGCCGCCGCGACGACGTCGACCCGATCGCCGACCCGCAGGCCGACCACGCTCGCGGGGTCCTCGACCGAGACGGTGGACAGGACGTCGCCGCCCAGCCGGCGTGGCGTGACGATGCGCCGGTCGGTCAGCGCCTCGCCGCGGCGCATGGGTCCTGCGACGCGCCGCCCGACGGCGTCCGCGCGGCCGAGGACGTGCTCGGGGCGGGCGTCGGCGGGGACCCTCGCGTCCGTGACGTCGTCGGCCGTCATCAGGTGTCCCGACGGCAGGTCACGAGCGGCGACCGTCATCGCGACGGTGTCGTCGGCGGGGCGCACGGACTGCAGGCCGGCCAGGACCGCGAGCGCCACGAGGGCTGCCGCGACCGGGCGACGGTGGTCGATCAGGAAGCCACGGAACCGGTCCATGGCGGCACGCTAGACCGGACGGCGCCTGCCGTGACGGCGACGATCCACAGGGGCGTCAGGACGCGGCGCTGCTGCTCGACGACGACCCGGCCGACGACCCGCCCGACGAGGAGTCGCTGGAGGACGACGACGTGGAGGTGGACGACGACGATCCGGACGAGCGGCTGTCGGTGCGGTAGAAGCCCGATCCCTTGAACACGACGCCGACCGCGTTGAACAGCTTGCGCAGCTGACCGCCGCAGCTCGGGCACTCGGTCAGCGCGTCGTCGGAGAAGCTCTGGTGGATCTCGAACGCCTCGCCGCACTCGTTGCACTGGTACTGGTACGTGGGCACGGGTGGTCTCCTGGAGAAGCGGGCTGGCACTCCAACGGTACAGTTGGCCCCACTGTGACCGACCCACTGCCTCCCGGGGTTGATCGATGACCGAGTGGCTGCTGCTGGCCGTCTCCTTCGGCCTGATGCTCGCCTGTGGCGTGTTCGTCGCCGCCGAGTTCTCCTTCGTCACCGTCGACCGCGCCACGATCGAGCGCGACGCGGCGGCCGGCGACCGCTCCGCCCAGGGCACGCTGTCGGCCCTGCGGAGCCTGTCGACGCAGCTGAGCGGCGCGCAGCTGGGCATCACGATCACCAACCTGGCGATCGGCTTCCTGGCCGAACCGGCCATCGGCAAGCTGCTCC
>JALRKU010000363.1 GCA_023254755.1 Aeromicrobium sp.
TCACCAAGACCGACCTCGTCACGCCCGACCGCGTGGGCGAGCAGCTGCTCGCCCTCCAGGCCGCCGGCCAGGAGGCCGGCCTGGAGTGGCGCGACGTCGTGCCCGTCTCGGCCGTCGCGCACGACCAGGTCGACCTGCTCGCCGACCTGCTCGTCGCGACCCTGCCCGAGGGCCCGGCGCTCTATCCGGACGGCCAGCTCACCGACGAGCCCGAGGAGGTGCTCGTCGCCGAGGTCGTGCGCGAGGCCGCGCTCGAGGGCGTGCGCGACGAGCTGCCGCACTCGATCGCCGTCGTGGTCGAGGAGGTCGTGCCCCGCGAGGGCCGCCCGGCCGACCGACCGCTGCTCGACGTGCGGGTCAACGTCTTCGTGGAGCGCGACAGCCAGAAGGGCATCATCATCGGCCGCAAGGGCACGCGGCTGCGCGAGATCGGCACGGCCTCGCGCTCGCAGATCGAACGCATCCTGGGCACGCCCGTCTACCTCGACCTGCACGTCAAGGTCGCCAAGGACTGGCAGCGCGACCCCAAGCAGCTGCGCAAGCTCGGCTTCTGACCCCGCTGACGAGTCACTCGTTTCCAGTGACGAGTCACTGACGCGTCGCGTCGTCGTCCGTCGGGCAGGATGACTCGCATGGACCCGGTGGAGGCGCTCGACGAGATCGCGTTCTGGCTCGAGCGCGACCTGCAGTCCAGCCATCGCGTCGAGGCGTTCCGCCGGGCGGCCGGCGTCGCCCGCTCGATCGACCCCGCCCAGCTGGCCGCCGAGGTGGCCGACGGGTCGGTCAAGGACCGGGCCGGCATCGGCGCGCGCACGTTCGGCGTCATGGCGTCGGCCCTGCGCGGCGAAGTGCCCGACTACCTCGCTGACCTGCGCGAGCAGCACGACCACCCGCTCGCCGAGGGCGGCCGCGAGCTCCGCGCGCAGCTGCGCGGCGACCTGCACAGCCACACCGACTGGTCCGACGGCGGGTCGCCGCTGCCGGTCATGGCGCGCATCGCGCGCGAGCGCGGGCGCGAGTACCAGGTGGTGACCGACCACTCGCCCCGGCTGACGGTGGCCAACGGCCTGTCAGCGTCGCGTCTGGCGCGCCAGCTCGACCTCGTGGCCGAGGTCGACGACGCCTACGACGACTTCCGCCTGCTGTCCGGCATCGAGGTCGACATCCTCGACGACGGCGGCCTCGACCAGACGCCCGAGATGCTCGACCGCCTCGACGTGGTGGTGGCCAGCGTGCACTCCAAGCTGACGATGGACGCCGAGCGGATGACGCGGCGGATGATCCGGGCGGTCATGAACCCGCACACGAACGTCCTCGGCCACTGCACGGGCCGCCTCGTGCGGGGATCACGCGGGACCCGCCCTCCGTCGCAGTTCGACGCCGAGCTGGTCTTCGAGGCCTGCGCGCACCTGGGCGTGGCGGTCGAGATCAACTCGCGCCCCGAGCGGCAGGACCCGCCCGACGAGCTGCTCGCCCTGGCGGTCGAGTCCGGCTGCCTGTTCGCGATCGACACGGACGCCCACGCCCCGGGCCAGCTGGACTTCCTCGACTACGGCGCCGAGCGCGCAGAGGCTGCGGGCATCGATCCCGACAGGATCGTCACGACATGGCCGGTCGACCGACTCCTGGAGTGGAGCCATCGGCGCAGGTAGCGGACCTCAGACCTGCGCGGCCAGCTCGCGGACCGTCTCCGGCGACAGCTGCGGTGCGACCCGACCCGTGACCTGGTCGTAGGTGTCGAGCAGCGCCGCGAGGTCCTGCACCATCCGACGGGCGCGGGACGGCCCGCTCGCGCAGTCGGCGCGGCACTCGCCCGCCGCCACGCGGTGCGCGACGGTCAGGACGAACAGCGACTGCGCCTCGTCGGCCTCGAGGTCGGGCGTCAGGGCGAACAGGAAGACCCGGGACTGCTGCACGTGGTGATCGCGGTGCTGCGGGTCGAGGTCGCCGTCGGCCACGGGGAAGGCGACGGCGGCCGCGATCGGGTCGCTCGGCGGGGAGGCGATGGCGGCCTCGACGCGAGCCCGTGCGCCCGGGTCGAGCAGGCGGGACACCCGGCGGGCCTGCGCCAGGCGCAGGGCTGCGCGGATCGCGGGAGAGTCCTCACCGGTGCCGAACAGCCGACCGATGAGCGGCACCAGTCGTGGGCGGTCACGGTCCGTCAGCAGGTCGTTGGTGGTGCGAGCCTCGTGGGCGAGGAGCGGGTGGGTGCACTCGGGTCGGTCCGTCCACGGCTCTCCGGCCAGCAGCGACACGTACTCCATGACGCACGCCTCGCCCGTCGCGGGGTCGTGTGCGCCGGCGGAGAGACTGGGCAGGAAGTGCGGGGGCAGGAAGTCGGGGGAGACGCTCACCCCTCCATCCTCGCCCCGGCGTCAAGCGTCAGCCGCTGGCGAGCGCGGCCAACGTCGCCCCGAGCTCGCGCGCGCGGTGGCACGCTGCCTTGTCGACGTCGCCGAGCACCTCGACGACCTCGGCCGCCTGCACCCACGGCAGGGCCTGGACGATCGACTGCACCGAGCGCACCGCGCCGGTGGTGTCGTAGCGGCCGTGCACGAGCAGCCCGTAGGGCGTCCGCGGACGGCCACCTGCGTCGCTCGCCGACCCGTCGTCGGACAGCGCGCCCCCGGCCTGGAGGAAGATCGAGTCGAAGAAGTGCTTGAGCGCGCCGCTCATGTAGCCGAAGTTCGCCGGCGTCACGAGGACGATCGCGTCGGCCGCCAGCACCGTCTCGGCGTCGGGGTCGAGCGCGGAACGGGCCTCGACCTCGACCCCCTCGATCAACGGGTCGTCCGCCCCGTCGAGCACCGACGCCAGCAGCGCCTCGACGCTCGGTGTCGGCGCGTGGTGGACCACGAGGAGTCGGCTCATGCGCCCACGGTAGCCGCGTCCGACGGACCTGCGTGTTC
>JALRKU010000425.1 GCA_023254755.1 Aeromicrobium sp.
GCCCTTCGCCGCCCAAGCCTGAGTACCGGACCAGGGCGATCGCCCAGGTCCGACACCGGATCGATCTGCGGATGCTTGCGCGCGAACGTAATCTGGACTCATGACGTACGACGTGGAGAAGACCGACGCGCAATGGCGAGCCGAGCTGAGCGCCAAGGAGTACCACGTGCTGCGACAGGGAGGCACGGAGCGTCCGTTCAGCTCCTCCTACGAGACCGACCCGACGGTCGGCGTGTACGCGTGCCGGGCGTGCGGGACGGAGCTGTTCCGGAGCGAGACGAAGTTCGACGCACACTGCGGGTGGCCGGCGTTCTACGCCCCGCTCGCCGAGGACCGCGTCGAGTACATCGAGGACCGCACGATGGGCATGCGCCGTGTCGAGGTCCGCTGCGCCCGCTGCGGTTCCCACCTCGGCCACGTCTTCGAGGGCGAGGGCTTCGACACCCCCACCGACCAGCGCTTCTGCATCAACGGCATCGCCCTCACCCAGGAACCCACCTCCCGCTGACGAGTCACTCGTTCCCGCTCACGAGTCACTTCTTGCCGCTCACGAGTCACTCGTTTCCCCTGACGAGTCACTCGGTACCTCGTGAGCTCCGTCCTCGCCTGCCGAGTGCCAGCAAGCTCGTCGAGATCCACTGACACGGGCGACCGCGGTCCACGGCTCAGTGACTCCTCACCGGCAACAAGTGACTCGTCACCGGGAACAAGCGACTCGTCACCGCAAAGATGTGACTCGTCAGCGGGATCCGGCCCGGGTGGGGTCAGGGTCAGGGCCAGCGCTGGACGAGGTCGGTGATGGGGTGCTTCTCGCCGGTGAAGAAGGGGACCTCCTCGCGGACGTGGCGGCGGGCCTGGCTGGCGCGCAGGTCACGCATCAGGTCCACGATGCGGTGGAGCTCGTCGGCCTCGAAGGCCAGCATCCACTCGTAGTCCCCCAGGGCGAAGGAGGCGACGGTGTTGGCGCGGACGTCGGGGTATGGGCGAGCCTGCATGCCGTGCTCGCGCAGCATGTCGCGGCGCTCGTCCTCGGGGAGCAGGTACCACTCGTACGACCGCACGAACGGGTACACGCACACGAACCGCTTCACGTCCTCCTCGGCCATGAAGGCCGGGATGTGGGACCGGTTGAACTCCGCGGGACGGTGCAGCGCCAGCTGCGACCACACCGGCGACATCCTCGACCCGAGCGCGGTGCGCCGGAACCGGTTGTACGCGTCCTGCAGCTGACCGCTGTCGGCCGCGTGCCACCAGATCATCAGGTCGGCGTCGGCACGCAGCCCACTGACGTCGTACGTGCCGCGCACCACCACGTCGTCCGCCGCCAGGTCGGCGAACAGCTGCTCCGCCTCGGCGCCCTCCGCAGCTCGCGCCTCGGCGTCGAGCGCAGTCCCGAGCACGGTGTCGATCGCGAAGACCGACCACATCGTGTAGCGGATGGTCTCGTTGATGTCCTTGGCCAGCTTGCCCTTGTTCGGGATCGTGCTCACGTGTCGTCCTCTCCGGCCCCGAGCAGACGCCGAGCGGCGTCTCGTCCCGAGGCGATCACGGCGGGGATGCCCACCCCGCGATACGCCGAGCCGCAGACCTCGAGGCCTGCGACGCCCGCCACGTCGTCCTCCACGGTCGCCACCAGGTCCAGGTGACCGACCGCGTACTGCGGCAGGGCCCCGCCCCAGCGGTGCACGCGCGCGTCGACGACTCGGCCGAGGTCTCCCGCGATCGTCGTCAGGTCCGCGAAGGCCCGGTCGACGAGCCACGGGTCGTCGTGCTGCAGGAGCAGCGACTCCCCCGCACGGCCGATCGAGGTGCGCACCACCGTGCGACCCTGGGCCGCGTCGCGCGACCACCCCCACTTCGACGTCGACCAGGTCGCGGCCTTGATCGTGGTGCCCTCGACCGGCGGCACGAGGAAGCCCGAACCAGAGGGCTGCGCTCCGCCGTCGAGCACGAAGGTCACCACCGCCATGCTCGCGTACTCGAGCCCTGCCAAGGCGAACGCGGCGCTCGGCGCCACGCCGGCGAGCAGCCGTGCGGTCGCAGGCGCCGGCGTGGCCACCACCACGGCGTCCACGTCGAGGGTCTCGAGCGCACTGGCCGCGCCTGCCGTCACGCGCCAGCCGTCGCCGGCGCGCTCGATCGCGCGGACCGTGGATCCCAGACGGACCTCGAAGTCCCCGGCTGCGACGACGGCGTCGGGCAGCGTGCCGACGCCGCCCGTCGGAGCCACGAAGACGGGACCGGCCGTCGGGTCGGCCGCCGCGAGGCTCCGCGCGGCGCCGGCGACGAGGTCGGGACCGAGCGCCTCGATCTGCGGAGCAGTGGCGCGGAGCGACAGCCGGTCGGCGTGACCTGCGTAGACGCCTCCCAGCAGCGGTTCGACCAGCCGGTCGACGACCTCGCGCCCGAGCCGGCGCGCGACGAACGACGCGACGGAGACGTCGTCGTCGGGGTCCGGCAGCTGGGTGCCCTCGGGCGGGTGGGCGAGCAGCCCGGACGCCACCAGGGCGTCGGCATCGCCCGGCACGCCCATCACGGTCCGCGGCATGGGGTGCAGGGCGCCGCGCGACCAGAGCAGGGCCGACGCGGTGCGGGAGGGCTCGACGGCGAGGCCGACGCGCTCCATCAGTGCGAGGCCCTCGGGACGCCGCGCCAGCACGGCCTCGGCGCCGAGGTCGACCGGGACGCCGCCCACCGTTCCCGAGCGCAGTGTCCCCCCGACCCGATCAGTCGACTCGAGCAGGACGACGGACACCCCGGCGTCGGACAGGGTGAGGGCGGCGGACAGGCCGCCGATGCCACCGCCGACGACCGCGACGCGACCGGGGGCGGTCATGCCGACGGAACCGGCTGGGCGTGCACGAAGTCGACCAGACGCGCGAGGGCGTCGGGGTCGGTGTCCGGCAGCACGCCGTGGCCCAGGTTGAACACGTGCCCCGCGGCCGCGGCGCCGGCGGCGACGACCTCGGCGGCCTTCGCGTGCACCACGTCGGTGGGGCCGAACAGGGTGGTGGGGTCGAGGTTGCCCTGCACGACAGCCCCTGGTCCGAGTCGGCGGATCGCGTCGTCGAGCGGCACCCGCCAGTCGACGCCGACCACGTCGGCGCCGGCCGACCGCATGTCGACGAGCAGCTCGCCCGTGCCGACGCCGAAGTGGATGCGGGGCACGCCGAGGTCGGCCACCGAGGCCAAGACCGCCTCGGAGTGCGGCTTGACGTACGTGCGGTAGTCGGCCGGCGACAGCGCACCGGCCCACGAGTCGAAGAGCTGGATCGCCGACGCGCCGGCCTGGACCTGCAGGCGCAGGAACTGTCCGGCGATCTGCGCGATGCGACCCAGCAGCGCGTGCCAGAGGTCGGGGTCGCCGTACATCAGCTGCTTGGTCCGACGATGGTCGCGCGACGGGCCGCCCTCGACCAGGTACGACGCCAGGGTGAACGGTGCTCCCGCGAAGCCGATCAGCGGCGTCGGGCCGAGCTCGGTGACCAGCGCCTCGACCGCCGCGGTGATCGGCAGGACGTCGTCGGCCACCAGGTCCCGCAGCGTGTCGACCTGCGCACGCGACCGCACCGGCTCGGCGACGACCGGGCCAGTACCTGCCACGATGTCGAGGTCGACACCGATGGCCTTCAGCGGCACCACGATGTCGGAGAAGAAGATGGCGGCGTCGACGCCGTAGCGCCGCACCGGCTGCATCGTGATCTCGACGACCAGATCGGTGTCGAAGCACGACGCGAGCATGGGGACGCCCTCGCGGACCTTGCGGTACTCGGGCAGCGAGCGGCCCGCCTGACGCATGAACCACACGGGGACGTGGTCGGGGCGGTCCCCTCGACAGGCCGTGATGAACGCGCTCTCGGCGGGGTGAGCCATGGCTGCATCATCTCAGGTCGTGGTGCACCGGCATCGGCGGCCACCCGCCGGACCCCGGACGGGTCCGGCGGAGTGTCGAGACCTCCATGGTCCGAGGCAGGACCTACCATCGTGGGGTGGCAGCCCGTTCCGAGATCGGCCCTGCGCCCTCGGCGTTCGCCGAGGCGGTGCTCCAGGTGCAGCAGGCCGTCGTTCGTCCCGAGGTGGCCGTCGACGAGATGCCTGCACCACAGCGCATCGCACCGCACGCCTACGCCATCAGCGGCGACGTGGCCGTCGGCGACGACGAGCTGGGCACCGGGCGCTTCATCCTCCTGCACGACCCGGCGGGCAACGACGCGTGGGGCGGCACGTTCCGCTGCGTGACGTTCGCCCGCGCCGACCTCGAGCCCGAGATGGCTGCCGACCCGGTCCTGCCCAGCGTCGGCTGGAGCTGGCTCACCGAGGCGCTCGACTCGCACGGCGCCGAGCACGCAGCGGCCAGCGGCAGCGTCACGGTCGTCCGGTCCGAGGGTTTCGGTCAGATGGGCGGCGACGAGGCGGACGCCCAGATCGAGGTGCGCGCGTCCTGGACGCCGTTGTCGGAGAAGGGCGCGCACACCAGCGCCTGGTCCGACCTGCTCTGCGCCCTCGCCGGTCTGCCGCCGCTGGCACCGGGCGTCGTCCCGCTCCAGCGCCGACGAGGCGTGCGGTGACCGACGCCGATCCGGACCTGCCGCCCGAGAGCCCGCCCGCCCCGCCCCTGCAGCTGAGCGAGCCGCTCCCGCCCGTCGTCGACACCCCCGAGGCGCTGGCCGAGTCGTGCCGTCGCATCGCCGAGGGCACCGGACCCCTGGCGCTCGACGCCGAGCGGGCGTCCGGCTACCGCTACTCCCAGCGCGCCTACCTGGTGCAGGTCCGCCGCGAGGGGTCGGGGACCCACCTGATCGACCCGGTCGCGTTCGACGACCACTCACCGCTCGCCGAGGCCTTCGGCGACGCCGAGTGGATCCTGCACGCGGCCACGCAGGACCTGCCGTGCCTGGCCGAGATCGGCCTGCGTCCTGCCGCGCTGTTCGACACCGAGCTCGCCGGCCGCCTGCTCAACCTGCCGCGCGTGGGTCTGGCCGCGCTGGTCGAGCACTTCCTCGGCCTGAGCCTGGCCAAGGAGTTCTCGGCGGTCGACTGGTCCACCCGGCCGCTGCCCGAGCCGTGGCTGGTCTACGCCGCGCTCGACGTCGAGGCGCTGGTCGAGCTGCGCAACCTCATCGACGCCGAGCTGGTCGCGGCCGGCAAGCGCGAGTGGGCGGCCGAGGAGTTCGAGGCCCTCCTGTCGTTCTCGGGTCCGCCCGAGCGGGTCGATCCCTGGCGCCGCACGTCAGGCGTCCACCAGGCCCGTGGCCGCCGCGCGCTCGGCCTGGTGCGCGAGCTGTGGCAGACGCGCGACGAGATCGCCGAGCAGCGCGACACCACGCCGGGCCGCATCCTGCCCGACACCGCTCTGGTCGAGATCGCCCTCGCGGCACCGGAGTCGCGTGCCGCGCTGCGCGACCTGCGCGCCATGCGCGGTCGTGGCCCGCGCCGCTTCCTCGACGACTGGCAGGCTGCCGTCGACCGAGGAGTCGCGCTCCCCGAGGACGAGCTGCCGCGCACCGCACCGCGCGGCGAAGGACCGCCACCGCCTCGAGCGTGGGCCGACAAGAACCCCGAGGCAGCGGCCCGTCTGGCGCGCTGCCGGGCGGTCGTCACCGCGCTCGCCGAGGAGCACGACCTGCCGGCCGAGAACCTCATCTCCCCCGGCCTGGTGCGCCAGCTGGCGTGGGAGCCTCCTGCGTCCATCACCGAAGGATCGGTCGTCGACGCCCTCGAGGACCAGGGCGCCCGGCGCTGGCAGGTGGGACTGGTCGCAGCACCGCTGGCTGACGCCCTGCTGGGGTGATCGACGCGCCAGGTGAGGGTCGCCTCACCAGGAGTACGCTGACGCGGTGCTCGCTGCCAACTTCCTGATCGGCCTCCGCGAAGGCCTCGAGGCCAGCCTCGTCGTCAGCATCCTCATCGCGTACCTGGTCAAGACCGATCGACGCCACGACGTGCGATACATCTGGCTCGGCGTCGGTGCGGCGGTCACGCTGGTCGTCGTCGCCTTTGCGGTGATCCAGGCGGTCGTGGGCTCGCTGCCCTTCCGCACGCAGGAGCTCGTGGGCGGCACGCTCTCGATCTTCGCAGCGGGCCTCGTCACCTGGATGCTGTTCTGGATGCGTCGCACCGCCCGCACGCTGAAGTCAGAGCTCGAGGGCGAGCTCGCCCACGCCGTGACGCTCGGTCCCGCGGCCATCGCCCTCGTCGCGTTCCTCACGGTCGGCCGCGAGGGGCTCGAGACGGCCGCCATCATCTACGGCACGGTGGCCAACTCCTACACCGCCGAGCCGTTCATCGGCTCGATCGGCGGCATGGCGGTCGCCGTGGTGCTCGGCGTCCTGATCTACCAGGGCGCGATCCGCGTCGACCTCGCCAAGTTCTTCACGATCACCGGAGCGCTCCTGATCGTCGTCGCCGCCGGCGTGCTCGCCTACGGCATCTACGACCTGCAGGAGGCGGCGTTCCTGCCCCGTCTCACGCTCGACGTCGGCCCTGTCACCGACCTCGGCAACCAGGTCTTCGACGTCTCCGGGGCGATTCCGCCCGACAGCTGGTACGGGACGCTGCTCAAGGGCACCGTGAACTTCCAGCCGAACCCGTCGTGGCTCCAGGCCATCGGCTGGCTGGTCTACCTCGCGATCGTGCTGCCGCTGTACCTGCGGGGCTCGCGTGCCGTCCTGGGTCGATCTGCGAAGGTGGCTGCATGACCGCTTCCGGCACCTGGGACCCCGCGTTCGCGGGCGTCGCCGAGCTGCTGGAGCGCCACGTCGCCGACGGCACCGAGCGGGGTGCGTCCCTCTGCGTCGTCCACGACGGACGGGTCGTGCTCGATGCCTGGCACGGCTGGGCCGACCGCGAGTCGACCGTGCCCTGGGAACGCGACACGATCGTGCCGGTCTGGTCGATCAGCAAGGTCATGACGAACCTGGCCGCGCTCGTGCTGGTTGATCGCGGGCTGCTCGACCTCGAGGCGCCGGTCGCCGAGTACTGGCCCGAGTTCGCGGCAGCGGGCAAGGCGTCCGTCACGGTGGCCCACCTGCTCTCGCACGCCTCCGGCGTCAGTGGGTGGGACCCGCCGTTCACGGTCGACGACCTGTTCGACTGGGAGCGCGCCACCACGGCGCTGGCCGCACAGGCCCCGTGGTGGGAGCCGGGCAGCGCCCCCGGCTACCACCTGCTCGACCAGGGCCACCTCGTCGGCGAGGTGATCCGGCGCGTGACCGGCGAGATGCCGGGACGCTGGTTCGCCCGCGAGATCGCCGGACCCCTCGACGCGGACTTCCACATCGGGCTGGCGGCCGAGCACGACCACCGGGTCTCCCCGGTCAGCCCTCCGCGCATGATCGAGGTCGACACGAGCGTCGTCACTCCCGACGGCGTCATGGTCCGCACGTTCACCGGCCCGTTCCTGCACGCCTCGGAGGCCAACTCCGAGCGGTGGCGGCGTGCCGAGATCCCCGCCGCCAACGGTCACGGCAACGCCCGGTCGATCGCCCGCGTCCAGGCGCTCATGTCGCACGGCGGCGAGCTCGACGGGGTCCGGCTGCTGTCGCCCGGCACGATCGAGCAAGCGCTCCAGCCCCGCGCCGACGGCATGGACGTGGTGCTCAACGTGCCGACGCGATTCGGTCTCGGCTGGGCACTGCCGCTGCCTGCCGTGATGCCGTCGGTGCCGGAGGGCCGCCGCTGCTACTGGGGCGGTCTCGGCGGGTCGGTCGTGGTCAACGACCTCGAGCGCCGCCTGACCATCGCGTACACGATGAACCGGATGATCTTCGAGCACGCGCCCGGCATCGCGCAGGTGCGCCCGTGCGGCGACTCCCGGTACGACGCCTACGCCGCCGCGATCGACGAGGGACTCGCCGCGTGAGCGGGCGCGACTTCAAGAAGCCGGCGCTGCCGGGATCGGCGCTGTTCGAGGCGCAGCCCGATCACCACGACCCCGCCGAGGCGGCCGCGGCAGGGCACCGCATCGCGACCCTTCTCGTCCGCGGACCGCGCGATCCCGACGACCGGGCCCTGGTCGACCGCGTGCTCCACCTGGCCGACACCGAGGGGTTGGGTGCGATCGCCGAGCTGTGGTCGCACGCGCCCGCCGACACGCTCGCGGGGTCGCTGTGGCGCCTCTACCTGCTGCGCGCCTGGGTGCACCGCCAGCCCGACGCCGCAGCCCGTGAGTTCGCCGCAGGCAAGATCTTCGCTCCCGTGCAGGAGATGCTGGCCGGCGTGGTCGACCCACCTGGTCCCGAGGAGGTCGTCACGCTGGTCGACACCGTCGTCCGGGGCATCGTGGGCGACCACTTCGACGTGACGCTCGACCGGGCCGCGGCGTTCGCGCACGTCGTGGGCGTCGGGCGGGCGCAGCTCGACTCGGGTGATCCGACGTCCGGGGCGCGGTTGGTCGACACGGCCACCCAGCTCCGCCGCGCGGCCGAGGTCGAGCGCACCACCGGGCTGCACTGACGGGTCGCCGCCGTCACACCCCGCGATCGCGACATCCGCACGATCCCTCACCACGACGCCGTTAGAATTGACCTCGCGCCGGACCGCGGCAGCCCCGGGTCCCAACATCAGCCGCTACGAGCGGCCACGCGCCGTGAGGCGCTCCCGGTCCGGCGCGCCCCTCAGGGCGCGAACGTCGTGTACGACATCGTCGGGCGGCCGATCCCGGCCAGCTCGTCGCGCTGCTCGGCGGTCGGCACCCACGAGCCCGCAGCAGCGTTCGCGGCGACCTGCTCGGCCGACGTGACGCCGGCGATCACGCTCGACACCGCCGGCTGGGCCGCGAGTCCACCGATCGCGAGCTGCAGCAGCGAGATGCCGTGTCGCTCGGCGTACGCCTCGAGGGCATCGATGCGCTCCCAGTCGGCACCCTCCAGGCGCGACGACTGCCGAGCGTCGGCGAGCCGCGTGCCGTCGGGAGCCGCCGCGCCGCGACGGTACTTGCCGGTCAGCAGGCCGTAGGCCAGCGGGAAGTACGGAAGGATCCCGACACCGAGCTGCTCGCAGGCCGGCGTCAGCTCGGTCTCGGCGGTGCGGTTGTACAGCGAGTACTCGTTCTGCGCCGTCACGAACGCGGCGTACCCGCGGGTGCGGGCGTGCCAGTCGGCGTCGACGAGCTGCCACGCCTGCAGGTTCGAGCAGCCGATGGCCCGCACCGTGCCGGCGCGCACGAGCTCGTCGAGGGCGCCGAGGGTGTCCTCGATCGGCGTGAGGGGATCCGGTGTGTGCAGCTGGTACAGGTCGAGGTGGTCGACGCCGAGCCGCCGCAGGCTCGCCTCCACCGCGGTGCGCACGTACGCCGGGCTCCCGCGGCGACCGCCGTCGTCGCCGTTGACGCCCTGCATGTCCATGCCGAACTTGGTCGCGACGACGACCTCGTCGCGACGTCCCGCGATCGCTCGGCCGAGGAGCTCCTCGCTGGCCCCCAGCCCGTAGGTGTCGGCCGTGTCGAAGAACGCGACGCCGTGGTCGATCGCGGCGTCGACCACCGACCGCACGCGATCCTCGTCGATCCGCGTGCCGAACGCGTTGCAGCCGATGCCGACCGCGGGGACCTCGATGCCGCTGCTGCCCAGAGTGCGTGAGTCGCTCATGTCCCGAGCCTACGAACCACTCTCCAGTGACGCAGGTCACGCTGCACGTCGCCTCATGATCGACGGTCCCACCCGTCTCGCTCCCGTGTCGCCCCGTTCGACCATCCAGGGGGTCCGAGCGGGGCGGCACCCCGTCTGCCGGCGGGCCGTAGACTGACCCGCATGCAGCGGCACCGGGGACGATGCGCCGTCGCGCCCGGTCCCGGACCACGGATCGTCGCGCTGCTCGCGGCCGTCCTCGTGGTGCTGTCGCTCGGACTCGTCGCGAGCCCTGCGGGTGCGCTGGGGTCCCAGCGCACCGCGACGACCGCCCGCGCCACGACGCACCACCACGCGACGACGGCGCCGACGCACCTGCGCGCCGTGCAGGGACCGCACCAGCACGACGCACCGGTCGCCGGGCTCGACACCGCGGCGGCTCCGACCGACGAGCCGTCCCTGCCGGTGGGCTCGGTCCCGCACGTCGTCGTCGCGGCACCCGTCACGGTGCGGCTCGAGGTGGGCCGGGAGCACGACGGACGGGCTCCGCCGGCGGTCTGACCGTCCGCCGTCCGTCCCGCCGCTCCTGCGGCACCTCGTGAAAGTCCGTCATGTCCCGATCTTCCGTGTGGCGCGCCGTCGCCGCCTTCGGAGCGCTCGCCATCGCGCTCCTGCTCGCCCTCACCTCCTCGCCCCGCCTCGGTCTCGACCTGCGCGGAGGCACCCAGATCGTCCTGGAGACCCAGGACTCCGACCGCGTCGAGGCCGACAGCGAGTCGACCGACCGCGCCCGCGACGTGCTCCGAGGCCGCGTCGACGCCCTGGGTGTCGCCGAGCCGACCATCGCCCGCTCCGGGGAGCGCCGCATCATCGTGGAGCTGCCCGGTCTCCAGGACCCGCGGGAGGCGGCGGAGGTCATCGGCCAGACCGCTCAGCTGTCGTTCCACGAGGTCAAGGCCGTCGGCGCGACCGAGGACCAAGCGGGTGAGGGCGAGCAGGTGCTCCCCGACGAGCAGGGTGATCCGCTGCTCCTGGGTCCCGCGCTTCTCGACGGCGAGGGCATCGGCGACGCCGCCGCGGTGACCCCCCAGGACGGGCTCGGCGAGTGGGAGGTCCAGGTCGACTTCAACGGCGACGGTCGATCGGGCTGGAACCAGCTCGTCAGCGCCGCCTGCGCCAACCCCGCCGCAGGCAACCGGGTCGCGATCGTGCTCGACGACGAGGTCATCTCCTCGCCCGGCGTCGTGGCACAGCTGTGCCAGTCCGGCGGCGGGAACCAGACCAGCATCTCGGGCAGCTTCACGCAGGAGGCGGCACAGGACCTCGCCGCCCTGATCAAGGGCGGTGCCCTGCCCGTCCCGGTGGAGATCATCGAGCAGCGCACCGTGGGACCGACCCTCGGTGAGGCGGCGATCGACGCGTCGATCGAGGCCGCCATCATCGGCGTGGCCCTGACCGGCCTGTTCATCGTCTTCGTCTACCGGCTGGTCGGCCTGATGGCGACCCTCGCCCTCGCCGGATACGCGCTGATCTCCTACGGGCTGCTGGTCTGGCTCGGGGCGACGCTCACCTTGCCGGGCCTGGCCGGCTTCGTGCTGGCCATCGGTCTGGCGATCGACGCGAACGTCCTCGTCTTCGAGCGCGCCCGCGAGGAGTACGCCGAGCGGCGCAACGCAGGGCTGACTCCGTCGCTCGAGACCGGCTTCTCCAAGGCCTGGAGCGCGATCATCGACTCCAACGTCACCACGCTGCTCGCCGCCGGTCTGCTGTTCGTCTTCGCGTCCGGACCCGTCAAGGGCTTCGGCGTGACGCTGTCGATCGGCGTCGTCGCCTCGATGATCTCGGCGCTCGTCGTCGCCAGGGTCCTGGCCGTCTGGGCGGTCAAGCGGGGCCCGGTGCGCAGGCGGCCGGGCATCAGCGGCATCGCCGGCACCGGCCGCGTCCGTCGCTGGCTCACCGAGAGCGGCCCCGACCTGATGAAGCGCAGCGGGACGTGGCTCGTCGTGACCGTGGCCGTCGCGATCGTGTCGATCGGCGGCATCGTGATCCGTGGCCTCGACCTCGGGGTCGAGTTCACCGGCGGGCGCCTGCTCGAGTACTCGACGTCGTCGAGCGTGGACCCCGAGGAGGCCCGCGTGGCGGTCGGCGACGCCGGGTTCCCCCGGGCGGTCGTCCAGGAGTCCTCGGGCACCGACGGCGCGGAGAACATCACGGTGCGCGTCGACGACGTCAGCAACGAGGAGGCCGTGCAGATCGAGGAGGCGCTCGGCACCGTCGCCGACGACGTCACCAAGGAGCGGGACGAGCTGATCGGCCCGAGCCTCGGCCAGGAGCTGCGCGACAAGGCCCTCATCGCGTTCGGCATCGCCATCGCGGCGCAGATGATCTACCTCGCCTGGCGGTTCCGCTGGACGTGGGCAGCGTCTGCCGTCATCTCGATGTCGTCGGTGGTGCTGACCGTGGTTGGCGCCTTCGCGTGGTGGGGCAACTTTTGTGAAACAGCAAA